>NZ_RZRX01000049.1:0-29844 GCF_003997405.1 Mesorhizobium sp. M2A.F.Ca.ET.042.01.1.1 | reverse complement strand
CTTCTGGTGTTCGTCCTTCTTGCCGACCGGCTTTCCCAACGTTGGAGATCCTAATGCCTTCCATGGAAGAGACCATCGCCGCGCGCGTCGAGGCAGCGGCCGATCGCATCGTCGAGACGCTGAGCGATCTCGTCGCCTTCCCCTCGATCGTGAAATCCGATCCGAAGGAGGCCGGCCCGGGCGAACGCGACTGCCAGCTCTATCTGCAGAAGCGCCTGGAGGCGCTCGGCTTCACCACCGATCTGTGGGATCCGGACGGCCCGGCGCTCTATGAAAAATACAAGGGACGCGCCGGCGCCAACAAGGGGAGGACTTTCGAGGGCCGGCCCAATCTGGGCGGCGTGCTGAAGGGCACGGGCGGCGGCCGCTCGATCATGCTGACCGGTCATATCGACGTCGTGCCGCCAGGCGCAGCCGGACACTGGGCAACCGATCCGTTCCAGCCCGTGCTGAAGGACGGTTTTCTGCATGGGCGCGGCACCGTCGACATGAAGGGCGGCGTCGCCTGCATGCTGATGGCGGTCGAAATCCTGAAGGGGCTCGGCGTCAGTCTTTCCGGAGATATCGTCTTCACCACCGTCGTCGACGAGGAGATCGGCGGCATGGGGTCGCTGGCCATGGTCGATCGCGGCTTTCGCGCCGATGCCGGCATCATGACCGAGCCGACGGCAAACAAGATCGCGCCGCTCTGCCACGGCATATTGTGGGGCAGGATCATCGTCGACGGTATCGGCGGCCATGCGGAGTTGACGCCGAACGCCTGGTATTCGAGTGGCCCGGTCGATGCCGTGCAGCTCTGCCGGCAGATCCTCGATGGCATTGATATCCTCAACCGGCGCTGGATGTTCGACCCCAGGAAGAACCACCCGCTGATGGACCTGCCCAACCAGATCATCGTCACCCAGATCAATGCCGGCGAGCACCCTTCCTCCATGGCTGGTCGCGGCGAAATCATCATCGACGCGCAGTACCTGCCGAGCGAGCATGACGAATTCAGGCTGGGCGGCAATGTCAAGCGCGAGATCGACGAGCATATCGCCAATGTCTGCCAGGCGGACCCTTATCTGCGCCTGCACCCTGCCCACGTCGAATGGATACTCGATGCCGACTGCGCCGAAATCCCCTCCGACAATCCGTTCGTCAGTGTCTTTCAGGAAGCCGTGAAGGACGCCAATCTGTCGCCGGTGCTGAGCGGCTTCGGCGCGCATAGCGACATCGGCCTGCCGACAGGCCTCGGCAACACGCCGACCGTCAATTTCGGTCCCGGCGACCCGGCGCAGGCGCATCAGCCCAATGAGCGCGTTTCGGTGCGCGACCTCGTCGATTGCACGAAGGCAATTGCGATTGCCGTGGAGAAATGGTGCCGCTAGAGCAAGCTGAAGCACGATCCAGAGACGTAGCGATCGCGCTGGCATGGCGTTCCGGCCATCTGGCAGCCGCCGCCTTGCGCCCCGAAAGCCGGGCGTAGAGAGCAACATTTTGCCAATCAGATAGTCGGCTCTGGAATTTCAACCGGAAAACGAGCATGATGCGCTTGGCATTTCGGGACGCTTCGCGCGTTTGGAATGCCGGGAGGAACGGGACATGGCCGTTGTGCTTGTACTCGTTTTGATCGTCGTGGGCTCGGTGTTGTTCCACCTCCTGAGCCCATGGTGGTGGACGCCCATTGCCTCCAACTGGGACTATATCGACAACACCATCATCATCAGCTTCTGGATCACCGGCATCGTCTTTGCCGCTGTCGTCCTGTTCATGGCTTATTGCGTCTTCCGCTTCCGGCATCGGGAAGGCAATCGCGCGGCATACGAACCCGAGAACAAGCGCCTTGAATCGTGGCTGATGATCGTCACCGCGTTCGGCGTCACCGCTTTGCTGGTTCCCGGCCTGTTCGTCTGGAGCCGCTTCGTCACGGTGCCAGGCGATGCGACCGCAATCGAGGTGGTCGCCCAGCAATGGCAGTGGAGCTTCCGTTTGCCGGGCAAGGACGGCAAGCTCGGCACTTCCGACACCCGGGATGTCACCGCTGACAATCCGTTGGGCGTCGCCCCCAAGGATCCGAACGGCCAGGATGATGTCCTGGTCCAAGCCGCCGATCTTCATCTGCCGGTCGGTAAGCCGGTCAAGGTGCTGCTGCGTTCGATCGACGTGCTGCACGATTTCTATATCCCGGAATTCCGCGCCAAGATGGACATGATCCCAGGCTCGGTGACCTATTTCTGGTTCACCCCGACCCGGACCGGTACCTTCCAGGTCCTGTGCGCCGAGCTATGCGGCCAAGGGCACCCGCTGATGCATGGCGTGGTCGTGGTCGACGCAGAGCAGGATTATCTGGCTTGGCTCGGCCAGCAGCAGACCTTCGCGCAATTGTCGGCGCCCCAGCAATCGGGCTCGGCGAACCAGCCGCCAGGAAAGTCAATGGCGTCCAATCTGGGCGTCGCGGCAAACTCGAAACTTTCGAGGTCCGCACAATAGGGCACGGAGGTGCTCCGATGGTCGACGTCACACCCGCAGATGCCGTTCCGCCCGCCGAAGTTGGGGAGGTCGAACTCTATCATCCGCACAGCTGGTGGACGAAATATGTCTTCTCGCAGGATGCGAAGGTCATAGCGGTCCAATACTCGGCGACGGCAACCGCGATCGGCCTGGTGGCGCTGGTTCTGTCCTGGCTGATGCGCCTGCAGCTCGGCTTTCCCGGCACGTTCGACTTCATCACGCCGGAGGCCTACTACCAGTTCATCACCATGCACGGCATGATCATGGTGATCTACCTGCTCACCGCGCTTTTCCTCGGCGGCTTCGGTAACTACCTCATCCCGCTGATGGTCGGCGCCCGTGACATGGTCTTTCCCTATGTCAACATGCTGAGCTACTGGATCTATCTGCTCGCCGTGCTCGTTCTGGTGTCGAGCTTCTTTGCGCCGGGCGGGCCGACCGGCGCCGGCTGGACGCTCTACCCGCCGCAGGCGATCATGACCGGCACGCCGGGCGGCCAGGACTGGGGCATCATCCTGATGCTCTCCTCGCTCATCCTGTTCATCGTCGGCTTCACCATGGGCGGCCTCAACTATGTGGTGACGGTGCTGCAGGGCCGCACGCGCGGCATGACCTTGATGCGCCTGCCGCTTACCGTCTGGGGCATCTTCACCGCCACCGTCATGGCGCTGCTCGCCTTCCCGGCCCTGTTTGTCGCTTGTGTGATGATGCTGCTTGACCGCGTTCTCGGCACCTCATTCTTCATGCCGGCGATTGTCGAGATGGGCGAGCAGCTGCAGCACAATGGCGGCAGCCCGATCCTGTTCCAGCACCTGTTCTGGTTCTTTGGCCACCCGGAAGTCTACATCGTGGCCCTGCCGGCCTTCGGCATCGTGTCCGACCTGATCAGCACGCATGCGCGCAAGAACATCTTCGGCTACCGAATGATGGTTTGGGCGATCATCGCCATCGGCGCCCTGAGCTTCGTCGTCTGGGCGCACCACATGTATGTCAGCGGCATGAACCCCTATTTCGGCTTCTTCTTCGCGACCACGACCCTGATCATTGCCGTGCCTACGGCGATCAAGGTCTACAATTGGGTGCTGACGCTGTGGCGCGGCGATATCCATCTGACCATACCGATGCTTTTCGCGCTCGCCTTCATCGTCACCTTCGTCAATGGCGGCCTGACCGGACTGTTCCTCGGCAATGTCGTCGTCGACGTGCCACTGTCGGACACCATGTTCGTCGTCGCCCATTTCCACATGGTCATGGGCGTCGCGCCCATCCTGGTGATCTTCGGCGCGATCTATCACTGGTACCCGAAGGTCACCGGACGGATGCTGGACGAGATGCTCGGCCGCTTCCATTTCTGGGTGACCTTCGTTGGCGCCTACCTGATCTTCTTCCCCATGCATTATCTCGGCCTGATGGGTGTTCCACGGCGTTACGCCGAACTCACCGACATGACCATAATGACGGAATCGGCTCGTCATCTGAACTCGTTCATCTCGATCATGGCCTTCATCGTCGGCTTCGCCCAGATGGTGTTCCTGTTCAACCTGATCTGGAGCATCCGCCATGGCCGCGAGGCCGGCGGCAACCCCTGGCGAGCGACGACGCTCGAATGGCAAACGCCTGAGACGCCGCCGGCGCACGGCAATTTCGGCAAGGAACTGCCGATCGTCTATCGCTGGGCCTATGACTACAGCGTGCCGGGAGCCAAGGAGGACTTCATCCCGCAGAACGTGCCGGGCGACTTCGCACCATCGAGGGAGCCGGCATGAGCGTCATCCTGGTCTTTCTGCTGGTGATCGCCGGCTTTGCCGGATGGTGGCTTTCGCACCAGCGGCTGACGGCCAAGCCCTGGCTGGAGCAAGGCCTGGCCGGGGATTTCGTCGGTTTCGACCGGTCGGCGCTGCCCACCGCCAAGATCGGCCTCGGCGTCTTCCTCGCCGTCGTCGGCTGCCTGTTTTCGCTATTCACCAGCGCCTATTTCATGCGCATGGGCCTGCCCGACTGGCAGCCGCTGCCGCTGCCGCGCCTGCTCTGGCTCAACACCGGCGTGCTGGTGCTAAGCAGCGTCGCGCTGCAATGTGCCGTGGTCGCCGCGCGCAAAGGCCAGGTCGACAACGTCCGGCTGGGCCTTGCCACGGCGGGGTTCACGACATTTGCCTTCCTCGTCGGTCAGCTGATGGCATGGCGGCAACTGACCGGGGACGGCTATCTGCTCGCATCCAACCCGGCCAACAGCTTCTTCTATCTGATCACCGGCATGCACGGCCTGCACATACTCGGCGGTCTGGTCGGACTTGGGAGGACGAGCATAGGCGCCTGGACTGGAGCGCGGCCGGAGCAGCTTCGCCTCAGCGTCGAGCTCTGCGCCATGTACTGGCATTTCCTGCTTTTCGTCTGGCTCTGCATCTTCGCCCTGCTGGCGGGTTGGGCCGCGACCTTCATCGACATCTGCCAACGGCTGCTGACCTAGGAGACTGGCGATGGCTGACACGACACTGACGCATACCAGCCAGTTGGATCGCCCCCGGGGTTGGCGCGGCATCGCCGCCGATTGGGCCTCGGATCAGCGGGCGTTCAAGAACGTGTCCTGGGGCAAGGCCATGATGTGGATCTTCCTGCTCAGCGACACATTCATCTTCGGCTGCTTCCTGCTCTCCTATATGACCGCGCGCATGTCCACGCGCGTGCCGTGGCCCAATCCAAGCGAGGTCTTTGCCCTGCGCATCGGCGGCTCGGAGATCCCGCTGATCCTGATCGCCATCATGACCTTCGTGCTGATCTCGAGCAGCGGCACCATGGCGATGGCTGTCAATTTCGGCTACCGCCACGATCGCCGCAAAACCGCGATCCTGATGCTTTTGACCGCGGCGCTTGGCGCGACATTCGTCGGCATGCAGGCCTTCGAATGGACCAAGCTGATCACCGAGGGGGTGCGGCCATGGGGCAACCCCTGGGGGGCCGCGCAATTCGGCTCATGCTTCTTCATGATCACCGGCTTTCACGGCACCCATGTCACGATCGGCGTGATCTTCCTGATCATCGTGGCGCGAAAAGTCTGGCGTGGCGATTTCGACATCGGGCGGCCCGGATTCTTCACCAGCCGCCGGGGTCGTTACGAGAATGTCGAGATCATGGGTCTCTACTGGCACTTCGTCGACCTGGTCTGGGTGTTCATCTTCGCCTTCTTCTATCTTTGGTGAGGCAGATATGGCTGAAGCAACCGCAAACGGTCTCGGACAACACGCACTGCACGCCGACCATGCGCATGATGCGGCGGCCGTCGCCACCACCGACACCCACCAGGAGCACCCGATCAAGCTCTACCTGGTGGTCTGGGCCTGGCTGTTCATCCTCAGCACATGCTCCTACCTGGTCGACTATTTCGGCATCCACGGCTATCTCAGATGGTCGCTGATCCTCATCTTCATGATGCTCAAGGCGGGATTGATCGTCGCCGTCTTCATGCACATGGCCTGGGAGCGGCTGGCGATGATGTATGCGATCATCCTGCCGCCGATATTGGTGCTGGTCTTCGTGACCATGATGGTTTTCGAAGCCGACTATACGCTGCTGACCCGTATCGCGTTTTTCGGACCTGGCCCCTGATTGCGTAAAAGCCAGGAGATGTTCTCTTGCCGCATCGCGCGCCCTTTTGGGCGTGCACAGCGCGCTGTACCGCTTTGATGGGCCTATGATCTTTTTCGAAAATCGATCCCGATTTTCGGGTCATCCCGCCCGGTCGAAGGTGAACGTCATGGACACGCGGACGCTTGTCATACTCGGCCTTGGCATAGCTGTGCTGCTGCTGTTGGGGTTCTTCGCGCTGCCGGCATAGCGGCACGCGGGCGCGACATTTCAACAGCGCAATTGCAGGACGACCAGCGATTGCCCGGAAGGGCAGCCTATTTGGAGAACTGCTTCAGGTAGGCGATGACGTTGGCTATGTCCTTGTCATCCTTGAGGCCGGGAAATGTCATCTTCGTCCCCTTGACCATCGCCTGGGGGGCGTGAAGGTAGGTCGTCAGGGTCGGCTCGTCCCATTTGACGCCGGATTTTCCAGCCGCGATCATGGCCGCGGAATAAGTGAAGTTGGGGTGCGTTCCGGCAACACGCCCGATGACGCCGTGCAGAGACGGACCGATCCTGTTCTGGTCCTGGTCGGCAACGTGGCAGACCTTGCACTTGGTGAAGACCTTCTCGCCCGCGGCGGCATCTTGCGCCTGCGATGGGCTTGCGAGGATGGTGGTAGCGGACAAGACGATGAAAAGCGCGATTATACGCATCGCATTTCCTCCCTGATGGTCTCGTTTTGCGTCGCAACGATCGGCGCCACACCGGCCCGCTTGCGTGCGCCACGCATTAGAGCGGAGGATCCGGGTTTCTTCAGTGGAATTGCGGCACCTTTATACCACAGAATCGTGCAAATGGATAAAAAAAGGCGAGCTTTTGCCGAGGCTTAGACCCGCACAACGCGATGCTCGATATCATCGGCAAGGTGTTTGGGCGCCCCATGACGACCGCCGAACTGGAAAGCTGTTCTAAGGCATGTCTCCTGAAGGGGTGATCCGGTTCGGGAAAGACAGGCGTAAAATCAAAACCTAAAGCGCATGAGCGAATCTGAAAGATCGCGACGCGCTTCAGGCCGCGAGGTCAAGGTGGATCGGTTTTGCAGCTTGCGGCGATCTGGCCGATCGCTTTGGAGAGACCTGCAAGTTCGAAATCGGCCTCGCCGCGCCCCGACAGCAGGCCGAAGCGCCATGACAACGTCAGCCGGTTGGCCGAAACCAGGCGCTTGATACCGTCGTCCCCATCCCTGACCAGCATTTTGCCGCGCGGGCCGACCGACCAGCTTTCATCGGTCTTGCCGCCGTCGACAATGACGGAGATGGTGATCTTGCGGCTGGCGGAGACCGGATCCTTGAGCTGTAGCCATTCGCTCCAGCGTGGTTCGCCATCGCGCCGGCAAGCCAAGGTCAGCACCGGGCTGTAGCCCAGCGCTCCGCCCCCTGTGATGAGCTTGTTGATGGCATGCAGCGAGGCCGTTATCTGGGCGTCGCTGCCGGTGTCGACGCGCCAATTGCCGATATCCGGCTCGGTCCGGGCACCTCCTTCAGCCGCCGCCAAGAGGAGGGCCGGGACATCCGGCTCGGCGCGGACGCTCCCGCCCATCGTCGCCAACAAGAGCGTCGCGGCAACGACTAAGCCTCTTACCATGAACCCAGCCTCACAAACGCCTCTGACCCCGCGAACGCCATCGAAAACAGATAATCTTCAACGGTTGGTATCGCCAGCGGCAGGCCATCAAGACAAGTCGCCCATGTTGCCGCGCCGCCACAATGAAGCAGCTTCTAATGAAAAGGCCGCCCGGAGGCGGCCTTTCTAGATCGCGGTATTGAAACCCGTTACTCCGCTTCCTTGGCAGCCTTCTTCTTCGGCGCAGCCTTCTTCTTCGGCTCTTCCGCATCGCCGGCGGCTTCGCCCGCCTCTGCCTTGGCTTCGGCCTTCTTCGAGGAGGCCTTCTTGGCCGGCTTCGCCTTGGTCGCGGTTTCGGCTTCCTCGTCGTCGGCCATCAGCTCGTCCTTGCCGACCTTGACGTCGTTCACCGAGATCTGGCCGAGAAGATAATCGACGACCTTCTCCTCGAACATCGGCGCGCGCAGCGCGTTGATGGCTTCCGGATTGCTGCGATAGAACTCGAAGGCTTCCTGCTGCTGGTTGGCCGGGAAGCGGCGCACCTGCTCGAACAGGCCGCGCTGAAGTTCCTCGTCCGACACGGTGACACCAGCCTTTTCGCCGATCTCGGCGAGCACCAGTCCGAGGCGCACGCGGCGCTCGGCAAGACGCATATATTCGGCGCGCGCTTCTTCTTCCGTGGTCTCTTCGTCGGCGAAGGTGCGGCCGGCAGCTTCGAGATCGCGATTGACCTGAGCCCAGATGTTGTTGAACTCGGCCTCGACGAGCTTGGAGGGCGCCTCGAACGAGTAGGATGCGTCGAGCTGATCGAGCAGCTGGCGCTTCACCTTCTGGCGGGTCATCGAGCCGAACTGGTTCTCGAGCTGGCCGCGCACGATCTCGCGCAGGCGCTCAAGCGATTCCAGGCCGAGATTCTTGGCCGTCTCATCATTGACATCGAGCTCGCCGGGCGCCGAGACTTCCTTGACGGTGACGTCGAAGGTGGCTTCCTTGCCGGCCAGATGCGCCGCCTGGTAGTTCTCGGGGAAGGTAACGGTGATCTGCTTCTCGTCACCGGCCTTGGTGCCGATCAGCTGGTCCTCGAAGCCCGGGATGAACTCCTTGGAGCCGAGCACCAGCGGCTGGTCGGTGCCGGAGCCGCCGGCGAAGGCCTCGCCGCCGATCTTGCCGACATAGTCGATGCTCACGCGGTCGCCCTCGGCGGCCTTGCCGCTCTTCGGCTCGTAGCTGCGCGCCGATTCGGCAACGCGCTTCACCTGATCGTCGACTTCCGATTCCGGCACGTCATAGACCTGACGCGTCACCTTGATATCGGAGAAATCCTTGATCTCGATCGCCGGGATGACCTCGTAGTTAAGGCTGAATTCGAAATCGGTGCCGCCGGCCAGGATCTTCTCGGCCTCCTTCTCGTCCTCCGTCATGATCACTTCGGGCTGCATGGCGGCCTTTTCGCCGCGGCCGGTGATGATCGAACGGGTCGAGTCGTTGAGGATCTCGTTGACGACCTCGGCCATGAACGACTTGCCGTACATCTTGCGCAGGTGCTGCACCGGCACCTTGCCCGGGCGGAAGCCGTTGATGCGCACCTTGTCGCGGGCATCGGTCAGCCGCGCCATCAGCTTGGCTTCCATGTCACCGGCCGGCACGGTGATCTTGATCTCGCGCTTGAGACCGGAGTTGAGCGTTTCGGTGACCTGCATCCTAGAACCTTTGTTTTCAACAATGAGACTGCCAAACGGTCCTAGCCGTTTACAGCCTGCCGGTATGATGTTGCCGGAAATGGCTTTTGGTGCGGAACCTGGCGATTTGACCGCTAACGCGGTTCAAACTCTCCTGAACTACGCCTTGCCAGATGCGAATAAGTCTCTGTTTTTACTATAACTTTTCACATCTTGCAGAGGCGGAAGTTCACGTTCCGTCACATTCGACACGCCTTTTGTCACAGGCCAGCCCAATTTTCAACTATCTTCGCGCCTAGCCGGATAAGCATGATCTGAGCCCCGACATTGACAGAATGATGGCTACATGGGATTGCCGGGGACAAGCGGATGTGGCGGAATTGGTAGACGCCCTGGATTTAGGTTCCAGTGCCGAAAGGCGTGGGGGTTCGAGTCCCTTCATCCGCACCATCCTTTGCTGTTCGAACTTCGGATGGCAGGCCACCTGGGGCTCGAAGGCGTTCTCCGAAGCCTTGGTGGAGGAGGACCGGCGCCAGGCCTTCTGCTCTATGCAGTCATCAAACCGACACTAAGGCTCTGCTAGCAGGCGGGTTTGCAGTCGACCGGCCACCCGTATGCGCATCGCGATTCTGGACAAGACCATCGTTCGAACCCTGATCGTGCTTGCGATCGCCCAGCTCATGGGCTGGGGATCGGTCGGGCTGTTGGCCATCGTCGGCAGCCAGATAGCCGCCGACCTTCAAATCAGCATAGCGGCGGTGTTCGCCGGCAATTCGGTATTCTATGTGGTCATGGGCCTGTGGGCGCCGCCGCTGGCAAAGGCTTTCAATGCCTTCGGCGCCCGCAAGGTGATGATCTTGGGCACGATCCTTGCCGCTCCGGGCTTCGTGGCGCTGGCGGCCGCGCACGGGCCGGTTCTCTATTTTACCGCATGGGTCATCCTTGGCACGGCTGGGAGCGCGATGCTGACCACGGCGGCCTACATCATGCTGAACGAGATCGCCGGCAGCAGCGCCAAGAGCGCCATTGGCGTGCTTATGCTGATGACCGGCTTGTCGAGCAGCATCTTCTGGCCCGCCGCCGCCTTCCTGTCCGGGCTGATCGGCTGGCGCATGACTTGCCTCGTCTACGCGGCGGCCATGATGGTGGTCTGCCTGCCGCTCTATGCCTTCGGCTTGCCGCGCCGGCAGCCATCGCCGAAAGCCTCGTCAACGGTTCCGGCGGGCAGGAAAACACCTGCCGTGCCGGCAGGCATCTTCCGTCTGATCGTTTCGGCGATCACGCTCAATGCCTTCGTCACGTTCGGATTCAGCGCCATACTGATCGAACTGCTCAAGGCCGAGGGACTTCCTGGGGGAGAAGCCGTCGCCTTCGGCTCGATGCTGGGCATCCTCCAGGTCGGCGCCAGGGGCGTCGACTTTCTGGGCGGCGGACGCTGGGACGGGATCACGACCGCGCTTTTCGCCGGATTGGCGCTGCCGTTCGCCATGCTGCTTCTCATTCTGGGTCACGGCACGCACTGGTCGATTGCCGGCTTCATTCTCCTCTATGGCCTGGGCAGCGGCATTCTTGCCGTGTCGCGCGCGACGATACCTCTGGTGTTTTACGATCAGGCGGCTTACGCGCGGGCCGCGTCCAACATCGCCCTGCCGCTCAACCTGATTTCCGCCATATCGCCGCCATTGCTGGCCGGACTGTTGGCGCATTGTGGCAGCGAAGCCGTGCTCGGCCTCGCGATGCTCTGCTCCTGCGGCGCGTTGTGGCCTTGCTGCGCTTGAACCGAGGCCGTCCGGCTAGGGCTACTGCTGGGACCGCGACTTAAGGTGGGTCGAATGTTGACACGTCTCAGTAGAGCGGCTCCTCGAACAGCGTCTTGTCGCCGTCCATCAGCGCCTTGATCTGTGCCGTGCCGTCGGATGCGAGCGCAAGCTTGATGCCGAACGGCCGCACGCGTATGTCGTCCTGGATCGCCACGCCCTCGCCTTCCGGCAAATAGAAGCGGTCGATCCCATAGTCGGGCGCGATCGTCGCGTCCGTGTCGCGAAGGCCCCAGCCCTCCACGACATGGCCGGCAATGTCTGCTTCGCCCTCGCCTGCCAGCGCGGGCGCCTGGCCGAACCAGGCGGTCGTCGGCTGCCAATAACCGTCGGCGCCCTTCTTCAACCGGACCACGATCGATGTGTCGTCGCTAGAGAACTTGCCTTGCGGAATGTTGGCGATCAGCTTCACCGGAATGCGCGAAATGTTGTTGTTGAGAGAGATGTAGTCACCGCGCAGGAGATCGCGCGGATCGACGGGCTGGACTTTCAACAGAACTTCCTTGCCGTTGCGCAGGATTGCCGCGTGGCCGGCGATGATCCAGCTGAGAAAGCCGATCTGGACAAGCGCCAGCACCAGCGCGGAGATGATCAGTTTCTTGCCGGTCATGCCGCTGCTCCTGTTCCGGCAGGCGCTTTCATGCGCTTTTCGATGCGGATGATGACCAGCGCCAGCATGCCGAGCAGCACCGCCGCCGCCAGGAAGAAGCCGGCCGTATCCAGCATCGACCTCAAGGTGACGCTGTAGATGATGGCGAGCTCGAAGGCGAAGCCGGTATAGGCCAGCCAGCGCAAGCCCCTGCTCTCGCGCCCCGCCAGCATGATTGCCGCCACGATACTGGCCAGCGCCACGATTGAAGCGACGGCAAATCCGCTGTTGTATGTGCTTTCATCCGCCAGCTCGAACTGGATGATCGCCATGCCGGTGAGGAAGCCGAGCAAGGCGTGCAAGGGCAGCCGACCGCCGAGCTGGAGGATCCTGTCGATCGCATCGCCCGCAAAGACCGAAGCGGCAAAGAGCAGTACTGAGACGATGGCCAGCGACATGGCCACCGGCAGCGTGTCGTGATGATCCATCGCCGACAGAACCAGATAGAGAACGACCGACAGAATGATGAGGTGACGCGCCGCCCGGCTGCGCGTCCAGAACGAAATGGCGAACAAGACGATCGCCATGACGATGAAGAGATGCGGAATTTCCGCGCGCCAGTAGAAACCGGACCCCTTGAGAACCAGCCAGGCGTCGGCGATGCCGACCGCCGCGACCGTCAGCGGGCTTGAGCGCAGCGCGACCGCCGCCAGCGCCGTGCCGGCGAACCATGTCACCAGCGCCGAGGCCTCGTCGCCCGAAAGATGGTACATCTGTCCGATCAGCGCGATCGATCCACCGAACGCCGCCGCGGCAACGATCCACAGCGCTTCGCCGATCGCGGCATGGTCACGCGTCTTCAGCACCGCGCCGCCGACGTAGCCGGCAAGAATGACCGCAAACAGCGCCGCCACGCGCAACAGGCGCGGGAAGGCCTCCCAATTGGCGGCGACGAAGATCAGGATCGCCGCGCCGAACAAAAGCGCCGCCATCATCGCCAGGATGGAGCCGAAGCTCAGCGACGCGCGCTCGTTGGCGGCGACATCGCGCATCAGCGCCTCCGCCGTGGCGGGATCGATTAGCCCGATCTCCCGCCAGCGCGCGATATCTGCCCTCACCCTTGTGGCATAGCCCGCCATGCATTTCCCCCAAGCCTGACCACTTCCTTAGTCGAGACAGCCAAACCGTTGACGCAGCGGCATTTTTCGATTCGGCCTTCTTTGTGACGCAGGCGTGAATGGCCATTAATGTTGCATTGCACAATTTGCATTGCTGCCATGCGCCAACGGCACTTTTAAACCGATATGATCCCACTTATTTTCTGTTCGTACACAAACGGAATGATCCGAACTAAAGACGAAACGAGAACTACCATGAACCTGATCCGCAACTACCGCAACTGGCGCCGCTACCGGGAAACCGTTTCCGAGCTGAACCGCCTGTCGAACCGTGAACTGACCGACCTCGGCATCAGCCGCAGCGACATCCACTACGTCGCCCGCAAGGCGGTCTAATCCGCTTCGGACCGCAAATGGTCCGAACCAGTTTTGAAGAGAGTTAAGACAATGAACCTGATCCGTAGCTACCGTAACTGGCGCGTTTATCGCGAGACGGTTTCCGAGCTGGGTCGGCTTTCCAACCGTCAGCTCCATGATCTCGGCATCGTCCGCGACGAGATCAAGATGGTCGCCCGCAAGGCGATCTAAGCAAGGAATTTCGCCAGGGTCGACCTCCTCCCCGACCCTGACGAATGAGGTCAACCTTCACCTCCTCCCGAGGGTTGACCACCGAAACGGCGCCCGCCGGACCTCCTCCCCCGGCGGGCGTTGTTCAGGAAGCGAACGAAGTTCGTCTTCAAGCGAACGAAGTTCGTCATCGAAGGTTTCGCCCTTCTAAAAAGGCGAAAGAGATTTCGTCAAAGCCGACCTCCTCCCCGGCGATGACGAATTAGGTCGATCTTCACCTCCTCCCGAGGATCGACCCCCAAAACGACACCCGCCGGACCTCCTCCCCCGGCGGGTGTTGTTGTTTTAGGCGCCAGTTTCTCGCCGTCGCCGCCTGGCAATTGCAATCGGGCCGCCAAGCGATTATTCCGGCGCTCATGAGCAAAAATCCCGTACACGTCATCGGCGGCGGCCTCGCCGGCTCCGAAGCGGCATGGCAAATCGCCGAGGCCGGTGTTCCGGTCGTGCTGCACGAGATGCGCCCGGTGCGCGGCACCGACGCGCACAAGACCGATGGTCTGGCCGAGCTCGTCTGCTCGAACTCCTTCCGATCCGACGATGCCGAAAACAACGCGGTCGGCCTGCTGCATGCCGAAATGCGGCTGGCCGGCTCGCTGATCATGAGCGCCGGCGATGCCAACCAGGTGCCGGCCGGCGGCGCGCTGGCCGTCGACCGCGACCGGTTTTCCGACGCGGTCACCGCGAAGATCGAAGCGCATCCGCTGATCACCATCCAGCGCGAGGAAGTGCCTGGGCTCCCGCCGGCGGACTGGGACCAGGCGATCATCGCCACCGGTCCTCTGACCGCGCCTTCGCTAGCGCAATCGATCGCCGACGCCACGGGCGCCGACGCGCTTGCCTTCTTCGACGCGATCGCGCCGATCGTGCATTTCGAGACGATCGACATGAACACGGCCTGGTTCCAGTCGCGCTACGACAAGGTCGGCCCCGGCGGCAACGGCAAGGACTACATCAACTGCCCGATGGACAAGGACCAGTATTTCGCCTTCGTCCAGGCGCTGCTGGAAGGCCAGAAAACCGAGTTCAAAGAGTGGGAAGGCACGCCATATTTCGACGGCTGCCTGCCAATCGAGGTGATGGCAGAGCGCGGCGTCGAGACCCTGCGTTACGGCCCTATGAAGCCGATGGGCCTGACCAACGCCCACAATCCCTCGGTAAAAGCCTATGCGGTGGTGCAGCTCCGTCAGGACAATGCGCTGGGAACGCTCTACAACATGGTCGGTTTCCAGACGAAGCTGAAGCACGCCGAGCAGGTGCGCATCTTCCGCACCATTCCCGGCCTCGAAAACGCCGAGTTCGCGCGCCTCGGCGGCCTGCATCGCAACACCTATATCAACTCGCCGACGCTGCTCGACCCCTCGCTGCAGCTGAAATCGCGGCCCGGCCTGCGCTTTGCCGGCCAGATCACCGGCTGCGAAGGCTATGTGGAAAGCGCCGCGATCGGCCTGCTCGCCGGTCGCTTCGCCGCCGCCGAGCGGCTCGGCCCCGCGCCCGCGCTGCCGCCGCTGACCACCGCCTTCGGCGCGCTGCTCAACCACATCACAGGCGGGCACATCGTGTCGGAGGATGAGCCCCGCAAACGCTCCTTCCAGCCAATGAACGTCAATTTCGGCCTTTTCCCGCCGGTCGAAGCGCCGAAGACCGACGGCAAGCGCCTGCGCGGCAAGGACAAGACCGTCGCCAAACGTCATGCGATCACAGCGAGAGCGCTGGCCGATTGCAGGGAGTGGTTGGGACAGGCTCCCCGAACGGAAGCGGCAGCTTGATCTGTGGCTGACTTCTCGCGTCCGCCCCAGCTTTTGCGAGACCAGCGGCAAACCTTTCACCAGCGACTGAGGACCGCTCCGAACGAAGTTGCCTGCGATACTTTGACCAAGGAACGCTTCCCCCATACGGTCTCATGGTGTATCACCCGGGATTTATGGGGCGAAGGGTGGTATAATGTCGGGCGTCGTCTTGGACGAAACAAATTTGTCGAGTGAGATCTTCGACGGTGAAGTCGTCGCGGTGAACTTTGCGACCGGCAAGTATTACGGCATGAAAGGAAGCGCGCAGCTCATCTGGGATGATGTTGCGTAAGCCTGTCGATCCCGCCATGATCGAGACGGCATTGAGGACGGGTTATCCCGACTTGGACGACGACGACGTTGCCTCGGTGCGAGGCTTCCTCGACCTCCTCATGGAGGAAGGCATACTTCTGCCGGCCTCGCCGATCGAATTGCCCAAGCTGCCCGACATTTCCAGCCGCGCATCCTTCATGAGGCCGGAGCTGGAGATCCACACGGACTTGCAGGAGCTGATTGTCCTCGACCCCATCCACGACGTGGATCCGAGCGGTGGATGGCCACTGCGGCGGGAATTGGGAGACAGCTGATCCGAATGGTCCGCGCCGCCGTCGATTCCCGTACGGCGCCTGCAGCATTCGTCCGCCGCGTCATTGCCGACGCGGGTTTCCGGTGGTCCGAATCCGGCGCTGAGCATTGTTTTCGCCTTGGCGGGTTGACGCTGCGGCTGCGCACATGCGGAACCGCGCTCGATCCGGTCATCCTGCCGGTTCTGCGTCATGCGCAAACAACGGGAGCCACTGCGGAAGACCGCTCGATCACTGTCTATGCGGTCTCGCATGAGGACGATGGCTTTCCGGCTCCGCCCGCCGAATGGCCCTTTGAAGCCGACGAGGCCGATGCCGTCACCCGGACCGTATGGGACACCGAGGCCGGTGTCGCAATCGTATCCGACGAGAGCCGCGGAATCTGGCATCTGCACGACCGGTCCACCGGCACCGGCCTCTATTGGGTCGGAGCGGCTGCCCGGCTGCCGGTATGGGAATACGGGTCTCCGCTGCGCCACCACATCCATTGGGGCGCGTTGGCCACGGGCCATGCGATGCTTCATTCCGCCGTTGTCGGCGAAAATGGCGTGGGCGTGATGCTCGCCGGTCCGGGAGGTTCCGGCAAATCGACGCTGACGGCTGCCGCGATTTCCGCGGGGATGCAGACCACGGGCGATGATATTGTGCTGGTGTCGCAGTCTGGGGCAGACTGGCTGAGCCATTCGCTCTTCGACACCATGAAACTCACCGGGATGGCGGAGATCCTCTTCAGTGGGCTTGCCGCGCAAGCAGTGAACCGGGATCGTCGCCTGGGGGAAAAGGCGCTCGTCCCGATCAGCACGACGATACCGGATGCGCTGGTCCCGCAAATCGCGGTGAAAGCTCTTGTCTCCTGCAAGCTCACCGGTGGGGATGTTTCGACAATCCGTCCCGCTTCACGGTTCGATATGATCCGTGCGCTCTCGCCAAGCACGTCGAAGATCTTGCGGACCGGTCATAACGAGATATTCCAGCAGGCCGCCAGCCTGTCGCGCTCGCTTCCATGCCACGAGTTCCTGATCGGCAACGATCCGATGGAAGCGGCAACCGCGCTGCGAGGGTTCGTGCGGGAACTGAGAGCATGAGCGACGCCCCAACGATCAGCGTCATCATGCCAGTACGAAACGGCGAGAAATACATCGCCGACGCGTTGAAAACCGTGCTCGCCCAGGCGTGGCCGGTGCATGAAATCCTGGTGATCGACGACGGCTCGACCGACCGCTCGCGTGAGATCGTCCAGTCCCTGGCCTCGCGTTTCCCCGCGATCCGTGTCCTCGACGGGCCGACGCGCGGCCCGGGGCCAGCTCGAAATGTCGGTCTGCGGATCGCCGGCGGCGAGTTCATCGGCTTCCTGGATTGCGATGACCTCTGGCCGGCCGACAAGTTGTCGCTGCATCTCGCACGCTTTGCCCGAACACCTCATATGGATGTCGTTTCCGGCTTCGTCAGCTATTTCGACCGGCAAATGACGGATGCTCCAGCACCCGATCCCGCGGCGATAACAGATGAACTTTTCCATGTTCATTTGGGTGCGACCCTCTATCGCCGGACAGTTTTCGACCGGGTCGGGATGTTCGACGAGAACTTCCTTTATTCCGAAGATGTCGACCTCATGCTCCGGATCCGCGAAGCCGAAATTCCGATGACGATCCTCAATGCGGTGACCCTGTGCTATCGTCGGCATGCAGAGTCGATGACAAGCACCTATACGGCAGAGGAGAAGCGCGACTTCAACCGCGCCCTGATGCAGTCGCTCATTCGTCGGCGCAGGAGCGGCAACACAAAGCCGATGCCTCCGTTCAAGCATCTGATGGAGGAGTGAGTGGAAACGCCGTTTTTCAGCGTCATCATTCCTGCGTGGAACGCGTCCGCCACGCTTCATGAGACGCTCGACAGCATCGCCGAGCAGAATGACCATTCGCCGCGGGAAGTCATCGTCGTCGATGACGGTTCGAGCGACCGCACGGTCGAGGTCGCTCAGGACCATTTATCGCACCCGCGCATAATCAGGAAGGCCAATGGCGGAGCGCCATCCGCATTCAATGTCGGCATAAAGGCCGCCACGGGCGCGGTTCTCGCGTTCCTCGATGCCGACGACCTCTGGATGCCCGACAAGCTGGCCCTGCAGCGGGCCGCGCTTGATTCCGATCCCTCGCTCGACGCCGTGCTGGGCCACAGCGAAACCTTCGAAAGCCCGGAATACCCAGCCGAAGCCTTTGACTCTCTCCACTATAAGAAAGGCCGCTATCCGGGCTATCTCGCGAGTTCGCTTGCGGTGCGGCGAGGCGCTGTCGAACGGCTCGGCATCCTGTTCGATGAAAGCCTGCGCACTGGCTCCTTCATAGATTGGTACCGCAGATCTATTGCCGCGGGCATAAAAATGACCATGCTGGACCAGACGGTTCATCGACGCCGCATTCGACCAGGCACGTTGTCCAGAAGGGTGGCCGTCGCTGGCGGCGCTCCGGCTGGCATGGCATCCGACTTTCTTGAAATCGCACGCCGGGCGATCATGGCCAAGAGGGGTGATGATGATGGAGCAAGAGGGGGGCAATGAATTGGCCTCTCTTGTATCCGTCACTTGATCGCGCCTGGCCCGCGAGCGATCACGAGCGCCTCCTGCTGGCCGCCGTGCACGTCGATCCAGTGGCAGCCGAAAGGGAACTGCGCGCCTGGATCGGCACGCATGACCTGAACGATTGCACGTTCAGCGAGCAGCGGTTGATTCTCGCCACCTGGAACAGGCTTGGACCCCGTTTGAGGGATCTGCCGGATTCGCCGAGGCTTGCCGGGCTTCAACGGATGCTATGGACGCGAACCATGCTTCTGATGAGGGAGTGCCAACCGGCATTCGCGGCGCTGGCTGACGCGGGCGTGCCGATGATGCTCATCAAGGGAGCCGCGCGTGCCGCTGATCCCGTTGGACGGGGGGGACGCTCGTTCCACGACCTCGATATCGTTGTCCCGAGGAACCGGCTGGGCGATGCCCTGGGCGTGTTCATTGAACTGGGCTGGGAGCCGTCGAGCGGTTCCAGCGCCATGCGCATGCTGACGTTGGCAGGACGGCTGCGCAGCGTCAATTTTCACAACGGCCGCTACGGCGACATCGATCTTCACGGCTGCATATTTCGTCCGGGCCAGGGCAGTTTCGGAGACGATGACCGGATCTGGGCGCGGGCCAGATCGGTCGAGTTCAATTCGGTGGCCTGCGGACTGCCGGTCCGGGAAGACCTGGCGGTGATCGCCATCGCCAATGGCGGTCTCGACGCCCATGCCAACAGTGACTGGCTGGTCGATCTGTCCCGCCTCATCGTTGAACCCGGCTTCGATTGGAGGCTGTTTTCCGACGAAGTTCTTGCCCGCGACATTGCGGTACCGGCCTTGATCGCGCTTGGCTGGCTCAAAACGCGGGCAGGCTATGCGGTTGATGAAGAGGCGATGGAACGCTTTGAGGCGGCCCTACCCCGGCCGATGGCCGCGTGGATGGCTTTCGTTCAAGCGAGGCCCAGGCAAAGCGAGACTCCGGCCGGTGCTGCCCTTCGTTGGCTTGCAAAGACGCGCCGCAAGTCGCTTGAGCTGGCCCAGTCCGAACCACGCGGCGAGCAGAAACTAAGACCGCGCCTGAAGACGAAATTCAGCAGGGGTTTGCCTGCTGGCCAAGGCATGCTGCGCGCCGATCTGCCTCTCCCCGCTTCCGATCGCGCCGGCATCTTGCGCTTGCACATCCGATTGCCGGCGTCGGTGAAATGGCGGCGTCTCGCCTTCGAGATCAACAGCGACGCCGGGCATGTTGCCGCCTTTCATGTGCGCCCGAAGCTTCCCCGCGCGGGCACGGCATTGGAGGTCTTTTGCGAGATCCAGCTTGACACTCCCCCTGGCGCAACAAGAGTCTGGCTTGAAAGCCGGCCGCTGCGATCCGCACGAATGCTGACTGAGGAGAACGCCGCGCGCTACGCCGCACCTCGCTTTTGGCTGGTCAGCTCGGAATTTCGTCCCGACGCACCTCCAGAGGCGCTCATCGACGGCATTTCCCGCGAAGACGCCGCAAAGGGAACGCGATGAAGGGCTTGCTGATCTTGTCGGAGGCGCGGAGCGGCTCGACTTGGCTGAGCGAAGACGGCATAGCGCGCATCGCGGCAGCACCTCCCCTTGGCGATGGCTATTCCGCCGGCTCAGCACGCGCTGGCGGCAATCCCGGCTTGCCTGCTTGGGAAGGATTTCGCCTGACATAGGCCGCCTTCAGCGTTTCCGACGTGTCGCGCGAGCCGTCATGGCTCCAGCCCGGCGGTTGGATGAGATAATTCAAGCGCTCGCCAGGCGTCAGCCCCGGCGCCAGCGCATCCTTGAACATGCCGATCCATTCGTGGAACGCGACCTTCAGCGGATTGAAGGTCCCGATATTCTTGACGATGCCGTAGCGCGGCCGGTCTTCCTCCAGTTCCTCGACGAAGGTGCCGAACATGCGGTCCCAGATGATCAGCGTGCCGGCATAATTGGCGTCGAGATAGCGCGGGTTGGTGGCGTGGTGGACGCGGTGGTGCGAGGGCGTGTTGAAGATGAACTCGAACCAGCCCCACATCTTGCCGATCGTCTCGGTGTGGATCCAGAACTGCCAGACCAGGTTGAAGCCGAAGACGAAGGCGATCACCGCCGGATGGAAGCCGGCGAGCACCAGCGGCGCCTGCAGGATGAAGGTGAAGGTGAACAGGCCGGTCCAGCTCTGCCTCAGCGCCGTCGAGAGATTGTAATGCTGGCTAGAATGATGATTGACATGCTCGGCCCACACCCAGCGCACCCGGTGCGCGATGCGGTGATAGACATAGTAGCGCAAGTCATCGAGCAGGAACGCAGCGATGAACACCCAGATGGACAGGCCTAGATTGAAGAATCGGAACTGCCAGAGCCACAGCAGCGCCCAGTAGGACACGACGCCGAGCAGCAGGCCGGCGACGACGTTGCCGGTGCCCATCATCAGGCTGGTCAGCGTGTCGCGCGTCTCGAACGATCCCTTGGCGCGGCCGGTGCGCACCAGCCAGAGCTCGATCAGGATCGCTGCGACGAAGAAGGGGATCGCAAGCTGGGTGACCTGCGGGAAATTATGCTCGTCCATCACGCCGCCTCCCGGATCCGATCGCTGTTCTGCAGGGTCGCCGCCACGGCTCGCGCATCGGCTTCGTTGGCAAAAGCAAACCGCCCACCTTTCCAGGTGAAGTCCTTCAGCCGCAGCGACACCACATCCCCGTCCCTCGTCAGCCCCAGAATGTCGTTCGGTGTGACGATGCGCGTCAGAAAACAGTCGCCGATGCTCTGAACAACGCCGCAGCGTTGCGGGCCGAGGTCGAGAAACGCGGCATGATTGTCGGCGGTCAGCCGCACGGCGCCTGGCCTTTCGTCGGGAAAATCCTCGGCGAAGCGTGCGAGCGCTTGATCCGCGCCGGCAAGCGTCGCTGTTGTCGTGCCGCCGGTGAAATGCACGGCCGCGACGGACAGCGCGATGCCGAACGCGACGAGGACGACCAGGACTGGCAGGCTCATGGGAACGCGGCTCCTCCGGCGGCCCGCATTTCTTTGACGCGGGTCCACGCGACAAACCCCTAGCACGATTGACGTTTACGTCAAAGGGGCATCCAGCCCCGCATCGCATGACGCAGGAGCAGCCAGTGCCGGCGCAAGGTGGAGAGCGCTGCCGTCCTGCGGAGCGCCGAGCTGCCAGCCTTTTCCATCTTGTCGAGATAGGCGTGGGTCAGCGCCAACGGCAGAAAGGCCGGCCGCAGCGAAACGGGAAGCGCCGGCGCTCCTTTCTCGAAGGCGTTGAGATGCTCCCGCGCCAGCGCGATCACCGCCACAACCGCGCGCTCGGCGGCAGCCCCCCCCTCTCCCTTGACGAACTCTTCCGGCGTCGTGCCGGCTGCAGAGAGGATGTCTGCGGGCACAAAGCACTGGCCGCGCCGGCGGTGCAGCGGCAGCAGAAGCAGCAGCCCGGTGATGGCCTGGGCGCAACCGGCCCGGCCGGCGAGTTCGGCAAAGACCGGCGCCGCCACCGGATCGAGCACCATGGCCGCAAGCTGGATAAGTGCTGCGGCCGTTTCGCCGCAATAGCCCTCGAGGTCGGTCCGCGACGGCATCGGGTCGTCATAGAGATCGAAGATGCGCGCCTCGAGCATGTTCTCGAAAGCACTCTTCGGCAGCTTATTTGCGGCAATCGTCGCGCGCAGCGCATCGGCGGTCGGGTGGCCCGTCCCGGCATCCCTGTCGGCCGAAATGACGTCGCGCCACCATTGCAGCCTGACCTCACCTGGCAGCGGCTCGTGGATGCGATCGCGCACGCCGGCGATTTCGGCGTTGAAGGCGTAGAGCGCGAGCAGCGCGTCGCGCTTGTCGGCCGGCGCGTAGAGCGCCGACAGATAGCGGTCATGGTCGGCGGCGCGCACCGCGTCCATGACGATGTCGCCATTGTTGACGATGTCGCCATTCTTGACGATGTCGGAAGCGGCGGCCATTCAGTCGACGGCGATCAGCGCGGCGGCCACGGCGCGGTCTTCGGCCAGCAGGACATTGTAGGTCCGCACCGCAGCGCCCGTCGACATCGGGTCGGCGGAGATGCCGGCCTCCTTGAGCGCGGCGCGCAGCGCTGGCGGCAACGGCCGCAAATCCTTGCCCATGCCGACCAGCAGTATCTCCACGCGGTCGGCTTCGGCGAGCAACTTGTCGAAGTCCGAGGCCTTCAGCGCCAGCGGATCGGCGGGCTCCCAGCCATGGATGCCCGATGGCAGCACAAGCAGCGATCCGCGATGCGACATGTCGGCAAAGCGAAAGCCACCATTGCCATAGGCTTCGATCGCCGCCTTGCCGGGGAAATGCGCCTCGCGGATGATGATGCCTTTGGCCATGGGACTATAGCGCGACAATCCGGCTCCAGAGCATGATCCCGAAAAAAGGGAACCGGTTTTCGGAAAAGATCACGCTCCAACAAAAGGTTGGATCAGCAGGACGGTTCAACGAAACGTCCTCCTGATCCGGCAACGTCAGGTCGTCAGGGCCTTGCCGTTCACCGGCTTCTTCTCCTCTTCCGTCGCGGCCTGCGGCCGCAACCGGAACAGGATCAGCAGTGGCGCGGCGATGAAGATCGACGAATAGGTGCCGAACACCACGCCGAACAGCATCGCCAGCGTGAAGGAGCGGATCACTTCGCCGCCGAACAGCACCAGCGCCAAGAGCGCCAGCGATGTCGTGACCGACGTCAACGTCGTTCTGGACAGCGTCTCGTTGATGGCGTTGTTCAACAGCTGCGGCAGTGGCATCTTCTTGTATTTTCGAAGATCCTCGCGGACGCGGTCATAGACGACGATCGTGTCGTTCAGCGAATAGCCGATGATGGTCAGGATCGCAGCCAGCGACGACTGGTTGAACTCCAACCCGGTCAGGACGAAGAAGCCGATCGTCATGACCACGTCATGGACCGTCGCCACGATGGCGCCGACCGCGAACTGCCATTCGAAACGGAACCAGACATAGAGCAGGATACCGGCCAATGCGATCAGCATGGCGATCGTGCCTTGCTTGGCGAGCTCGCCGGAAACCGTCGGCCCCACGACTTCGACGCGACGGAAGTCGTACTGGTCCTGCAATTCGCCCCGCACCTTGTCGATGACGGTCTGTTCGGCGTTTTCGCCGGCGTCCTGCGTTCCGACGCGGATCAGCACATCGTTTGGCGCACCGAACTGCTGCACCTGGATTTCGCCGATGTTGAGCTCCGACAATCGCGAGCGGATGTCGCCAAGATTCGCGTCGCCCTGCTTGGATTGCACCTCGATCAGCGAACCGCCCCTGAAGTCGATGCCGTAGTTGATGCCGAGGGTCAGGAATCCGACAACCGAGAGGATGGACAACGTGCTTGAAAGCGCAAAGGTCCAGCGGCGGATGCCCATGAACGGGATCTTGGTGCCCGGCGGAATGAAGGTGACCGGGGCGCGCGGCAATTCCTTCGGACGGGCGCGGCGCAGCCAGATCGACACCAGCATGCGCGTGAAGGTGAAAGCGGTGAAGACTGTGGTCAGGATACCGATGGCATAAGTGATGGCGAAGCCCTTGACCGGACCGGTGCCCAGCCAGAACAGCACTACGGTGGCGATCAGCGAGGTGACGTTGGAATCGACGATGGTCGCCAGGGCCTTGGAGAAGCCGGTGTCGATCGCCTGAATGACTGAGCGGCCGTTTCGTCGCTCCTCGCGGATGCGCTCATAGATCAGGACGTTGGAGTCCACCGCCATGCCGATGGTGAGCACGATACCGGCGATACCCGGCAATGTCAGCGTGGCGCCGAGCAGCGATAGCGCGCCCACGATCATCGCCACGTGCACAGCCAAGGCGATGTTGGCGATAAAGCCGAGGAAGCCATAGGCGACGAACATGAAGGCAACGACGAGGATCGAGCCGATCACGCCCGCCACCTTGCCGGCGTGGATCGAGTCCTGGCCGAGGCCCGGGCCGACTGTGCGCTCTTCGATGATGGTCAATTTCGCCGGCAAGGCGCCGGCGCGCAGCAGGACGGCGAGATCGTTGGCGCTCTCGGCCGTGAAGTTGCCCGAAATCTGCCCCGTGCCGCCGAGGATAGGTTCACGGATGACCGGCGCGGAGATGACTTGATTGTCCAGCACGATCGCAAAAGGTTTGCCGACATTCTGCTGAGTCGCCTGGCCGAACCGCGTCGCCCCGCGGGAATTGAAGGTGAACGAAACGACCGGCTCGTTGGTCTGCGAGTTATAGGTTGGCGTCGCGTTCGACAGGTCTTCGCCCGACACGATGACGCGGTTTTCGACCAGATAAGGAACGGGAGGATCGTCCTGCGAGTAAAGGACGGAGTCGCCGGGCGGCGGTCGATTTTTCATCGCGTCCTGGACCGGCACCGACGTATCGACCATCTGGAAGGTCAGCTTGGCGGTCTGGCCGATGATGTCCTTGAGCCTTTGCGGATTTTGAAGTCCGGGCACCTGAACCAGAATGCGATCGTCACCCTGCCGCTGCACGATCGGTTCCGTCGTGCCGAGCGCGTTGACACGCCGCTCCACCACTTCGATCGCCTGCGACAATGCCGTTGATGTGCGGTACTTGATGCCGGCATCCGTGACGGTGAACTTCAGCACCCCGGGCTCGGAATCATCGAGCGTCATCGACTGGACGGAACCACCGCTAAAGAGGCCGGCCGCGACCGGATTGGTTATCGGCTTCAGCGCCGTCTTGGCGGCGTCGACCTGGCTTGGATCGTTGATGCGCACCTGAACGGTCCGGCCGGTTCCGCCAAGGCCGGTGTATTGGATCTTGGCGTCGCGCAGCAGCGTCCTGATCTCGTCGCGCGTCGTCTCCAGTTGATCCTTGATCAGGTCGTTCTGATCCATCTGGAGCAGGATGTGCGAACCGCCCTGAAGATCGAGGCCGAGCGTCATCTGCCGCTTCGGCACCCAGCTCGGCAATTGCGCCAGCATGTTTGCCGGGAAGAGATTGGGCGCGGCGAGGATCACTGTGACGGCCACGGCGAGCCAGATCAGGATCATCTTCAGACGCGAGAAATAGAGCATTCGTTCTTATCCGTTCAGGCGTACAAGCGGCAGCGTTCCGCCATCGAGAGTAGGATTACTTCTTGGCGTTCTGGTTCGCCACCGGCTCGCCCTTGACGCGCACGTCCGAGATCGTCGAACGGAGCGCCGTCACCTTGGTTCCACCGCCAAGGTCGATCTCCAGCTCATTGTCGTCAATCACCTTGGTTACCTTGCCGACGAAGCCGCCGCCGGTCACCACCGTATCGCCGCGGCGCACCGCCGAAAGCATTTCCTGGCGCTTCTTCAGCTGCGCGCGCTGCGGCCGGATGATCAGAAAATACATGATCACGAAAATCAGGACAAACGGCAAAATCGAGATGAACATGTCTGGCGAAGCGCCGACGCCCTGGGCGTATGCCGGTGTAACGAACATCAAGAAACTCCTGGGTGGTGAAATTCCGCCGCGGCCGCCCCGCGAAAATTTGGCCGGAATATAGTCGGTAAACTTGCCAATGCAACTGCGCTGCGGGCCCAATCCGTTGCTTTTCCAGCCGTTTGCGGCGTGCTAGAGCGTCGCAGCGGAAGCGGCTTCGAGGCCACCGAAAGATCATGCTCCAACAAAAGCTTGGACCTGGTTCTTGCAGCGATGTCATGGAAGCTGCTCCCACACGCTGAAAGACCTCAACAAAAAGACCCAAAATGACCGACAGCCTGGACGCCTTGAACAAGAAACTGGATCGCCTGATCGAGGCGGTTTCCCGTCTCGCCCCGCCGCCGGTTCCGGAGACCGACCTGGGTATCGCCGACTGTTTCGTCTGGCAGGCCGATCCCGGCTTTCTGGAGCCGGTGCGCAAGGTAAACCGCGTCGACATCGGCCTGATCCGCGGCGTCGACCGCGTGCGCGATATCCTGCTCGACAACACCGAGCGCTTCGCGTCCGGCTATGCGGCCAACAATGTGCTCTTGTGGGGCGCGCGCGGCATGGGCAAGTCGTCCCTGGTCAAGGCCGTGCATGCCACCGTCAACGCCTCCGACAAGCTCGACAAGCCGCTGAAGCTGATCGAGATCCACCGCGAGGATATCGACACGCTGCCCAAGCTGATGGGCCTCCTGAAGACGGCGCCTTACCGGTTCATCCTGTTTTGCGACGACCTCTCCTTCGACCACGATGACACCTCGTACAAGTCGCTGAAGGCGGCGCTGGAGGGCGGCGTCGAGGGCCGGCCGGGCAATGTCATTTTCTACGCCACGTCCAACCGCCGGCACCTCTTGCCGCGCGACATGATCGACAACGAGCGCTCGACCGCCATCAACCCTTCCGAAGCGGTCGAGGAAAAGGTCTCGCTTTCCGACCGTTTCGGCCTGTGGCTCGGCTTCCATAAATGCTCGCAGGACGAATATCTCGACATGATCGACGGCTATGTCCGCTATCACGACCTGGCCATCGATCCCGAGCAATTGCGCGCCGAAGCGCTGGAGTGGGCAACGACGCGCGGCAGCCGTTCCGGCCGCGTCGCCTGGCAGTTCACGCAGGACCTCGCCGGCCGGCTCGGTAAGCCGCTGAAGGACTGAGCAGCGGACGTCACTTCTGCGCCCGTCGCAAGTCGCGCGGTGTCCGGCCGGTCTCGCGGCGCATCCAATGCGCCAGGTGCGACTGGTGCGCAAAGCCGGTCAACGCAGCAACCTCGCTCGTGCTGAGATCGCCGCGCCGCAGCAGGATGCACGCCCTTTCCACGCGGCGCCGCAACACGTAGCGATGCAAGGTGACGCCCATCGCCGCCTTGAACCAGGTGCGCAGATGCGAGCTGCTCGCGCCGGCCACCCGGCTCAGGCGATCGATCGAAAGCGGCTCGTCGAGAGCGGCCTCGATGTGGTCGAGGACACGCTTGAGCTGCGCGTCCGAAAGCCGGTTCACGCGAATTATGTCCGGGCCATCGAGGCCAAGCAGCCTCACCGCAAGCGCGGCGCCGATGCTGTCGGCAAACAAAGGGCCGCTTGGTGCGCCGCCAGCGAGGTCGCTCTGCAGCGCTCGAGCGAGATGCTCGATGCGCTGGTCACGCAGCAGATGGCGGGTGTCGAGCCGCGATATCAGCGCCTTTCCGCCAAGTTCCGCGGCAACTCTTTCCATCAAAGCCGGCGGCAGAACGATCTCCATCGTGTCGAACGGCGTTTCGGCCTCGAAGCCGCCCTCTTCGCCGGCCGGCACAAGGTCAATGTCGCCGGCGCGCCTGACGAAATATCGCCCGGCCTGATTGCAGTAGGAGCGCGTAGCAGCACTCGCATGCACCATGATGCGGTGGTGCGGCGCCCGAGGCAGCCGATGAACGCCTGCCCCGACATGCCGGGAAACCATCGTGACGTTGGATGGGGTCGGAGCGAAGTGCGGACTCTCTCGATTCATGGCGAAACCTGTTCAAGATTTGGCAATTCCCGCGCGATTTTCAACGCCCCAACGCTGTACTCCCGCCTCTCCTTCAACACATGGAAGAGAGGTTGCCATGAGTTCGTATGTTGTTGTCGGCGCGGGCCCGGTCGGACGCGAGACGGCTCGCCTTCTTGGCGAGGAAGGCCATGACGTCATCCTGACCAGCCGAAGCGTCGGTTCGAACGCGTTGCGCAATGTGCGGTCGATACAGGCCGACGCCACGGACCCCTCGGCGCTGTCGCGTGTCTGCCGGGGCGCCGATGCCGTGTTCATGTGTGCCATGGCCACATATCATCGCTGGCCAACCGACTTTTTCCCCATACTCGACGGCACCGTGCGCGCGGCCGAAGCAGTCGGCGCCAAGCTCATCGTGCTCGGAAATCTCTACGGTTACGGCACGAATGGCGAAAGCCCGCTGCGCTCCGACATGCCGCTGGATCCGAATTCGAAGAAGGGAACCGCCAGGACGATCATGTGGCAGCGGGCGGCCCGTGCCAGCGTGCCGGCGATCGAGATACGTTCCAGCGACTATCTTGGGCACGGCGCGATCAGCTACTTCTCGCTGATCGCCCTGCCCTCCATCATCGAGGACAAGCCGGTCGCCTTCATTGGCGACCTCGACGCCACCCATGCCTGGAGCTTCACCAAGGACGTCGCCAGGACGCTCGTCGCAGCCTCCCGCTACACGGGCGAATGGGGACGGGCGTTTCATGTCCCCTCCCAACACGCCTCGCCCAACGAGCTCATCCACAAAACCGCGGCGATGCTCGGCCGGGATATTGCCGAGACGCACTCCTACTCCATCCCCGAGATGGAAGCGCTGGGCATGCAGGAGCTGATCGAGATGAGGTATCTCTTCGAAAGTCCCCTGCTGCTCGATTCCTCCGACGCGGAGACGCTTCTGGGCGTGAAGGCCAGCAGCCTCGAGGAGATGATCGCCGACACGCTCCGTGATCACCTTTGAACACTGCATCCCGCGCAATTGAAAAAGCCCGCTCCTTGCGGAACGGGCTGAAGACGGCGGGCCGGACTGGAGGTCAGGCGGCCCGCAATTGTTCTTGTTCTATTCGAGATAGCCCGACGGATCGACCGGCGCCGAGTTCTTGCGCACTTCGAAGTGCAGCTTGGGCGAGTCGGTGGTGCCGCTCATGCCGGACAGCGCGATCTCCTGGCCGCGCTTGACCTTCTGGCCGCGCTGCACCTCGATCGAGCTTGCATGGCCGTAGACGGTGACCAGGCCGTTCTCGTGCCGCACCAGCACGGTGTTGCCGAACTCCTTGAGGCCGTCGCCGGCATAGATGACGACGCCGTTCTCGGCCGCCTTGATGGGCGTTCCTTCCGGCACCGCGATGTCGACGCCGTCCTTGCCGGAGCCGAAGCTGGAGATCACGCGGCCGCGCACCGGCCAGCGCATCTTGCCGATGCCGGTCGCGTCGGGCGCCTCGGCATTGTCGTCCTCGGCCTGCTGGATGACCTTGGCATCCTTCTTAGGCGGCGTGTAGGAGGCGAGCGTCTCGGTGGTCTTCGCCGGCGGCGGCGTCGTCGCCGTCGTCACCGGATCGACCGCGGGCTTGGCGGTGGTGGCCGCCGGCTTGGCAGCCGCCACGACCGTGCCGCCAGCCGGAACCTTGAGCGTCTGTCCGATCTTGAGCAAGCCGTCCTGCATGCCGTTGGCCTGCTTCAGCGTCGTGACGCTGACACCGGTCTTCCTGGCGATCGACGACAGCGAGTCGCCCTGCTGGACAGTATAGGTGCCTCCGGCGCCGGCGGGCTTGGCCTCGGCAACCTGCGGCGCGGGCTTCGGGTTCTTGGAGCCCGCGGCCGCCGCCGATGTGTCGACCTGAGCGGCCGCTTTGCCGTCCTTGACCTTGGGTTGCTGCGGCAGCACCGCGACCTTTTCCGGCGCGGGCTGCTTCGGCGTGTTCGCCGGCTTGCCTTCGGCGACCTTCGGCTCCGCCTTGCTCGAATAGGCATAAGCGGGGATGACGATCTTCTGGCC
>NZ_RZRX01000499.1:0-1998 GCF_003997405.1 Mesorhizobium sp. M2A.F.Ca.ET.042.01.1.1 | reverse complement strand
GCAACGTCGTCATCGACAAGTCGTTCGGCGCCCCGCGCATCACCAAGGACGGCGTCACCGTCGCCAAGGAGATCGAGCTTGAGGACAAGTTCGAGAACATGGGCGCCCAGATGGTCCGCGAAGTCGCTTCGAAGACCAACGACATCGCCGGCGACGGCACGACCACCGCTACCGTTCTCGCCCAGGCGATCGTGCAGGAGGGCAACAAGGCCGTTGCCGCCGGCATGAACCCGATGGACCTCAAGCGCGGCATCGACCTCGCCGTCGGTGAAGTCGTCGCCGCTCTCGGCAAGGCCGCCAAGAAGATCAAGACCTCCGAGGAAGTCGCCCAGGTCGGCACGATCTCGGCCAATGGCGACGAGTCGGTCGGCAAGATGATCGCGGAAGCGATGCAGAAGGTCGGCAACGAAGGCGTCATCACCGTCGAGGAAGCCAAGACCGCCGAGACCGAGCTGGAAGTCGTCGAAGGCATGCAGTTCGACCGCGGCTACCTCTCGCCCTACTTCGTCACCAACGCCGACAAGATGGTCGCCGATCTGGAAGACGCCTACATCCTGCTGCACGAGAAGAAGCTCTCCAACCTGCAGGCCATGCTGCCGGTCCTTGAGGCTGTCGTTCAGACCTCGAAGCCGCTGCTCATCATCTCGGAAGACGTCGAAGGCGAGGCCCTGGCCACGCTGGTCGTCAACAAGCTGCGCGGTGGCCTGAAGATCGCCGCCGTCAAGGCTCCGGGCTTCGGTGACCGCCGCAAGGCCATGCTGGAAGACATCGCCATCCTGACCGGTGGCCAGGTCATCTCGGAAGACCTCGGCATCAAGCTCGAGAATGTCGGCCTCAACATGCTCGGCCGCGCCAAGAAGGTGTCGATCTCCAAGGAGAACACCACCATCGTCGACGGCGCCGGCAAGAAGGCCGAGATCCAGGGCCGCGTTGCCCAGATCAAGCAGCAGATCGAAGAGACCACTTCGGACTACGACAAGGAGAAGCTGCAGGAACGTCTGGCGAAGCTCGCCGGCGGCGTTGCGGTGATCCGCGTCGGCGGTGCGACGGAAGTCGAAGTCAAGGAAAAGAAGGACCGCGTCGATGACGCCCTCAACGCGACCCGCGCGGCCGTCGAAGAAGGCATCGTTGCTGGTGGTGGCGTCGCGCTGCTGCGCGCTTCGGCCAACATCAAGGCCACCGGCGTCAATGCCGACCAGGCCGCCGGCATCAACATCGTGCGTCGTGCGCTTCAGGCTCCGGCCCGCCAGATCGCGGCCAACGCCGGTGCGGAAGCATCGATCGTTGCCGGCAAGATCCTTGAGAACAAGGGCGCGACCTTCGGCTACAACGCCCAGACCGGCGAGTATGGCGACATGATCGCCATGGGTATCGTCGATCCGGTCAAGGTTGTCCGTACGGCTCTTCAGGACGCGGCCTCGGTCGCCGGCCTGCTGGTCACCACCGAAGCCATGATCGCGGAGGCTCCGAAGAAGGAGTCGGCTGGCGGCGGCATGCCTGGCGGCATGGGCGGCGGCGGCATGGGCGGCATGGGCGGCATGGATTTCTAATCCAGCTCTGGCAGCTTTCGCAACGAGAGGGCGGCATCAATGCCGCCCTCTTTTTTTGCGAACCTCGGTCCGATGAACGATCGACGCCAACGCCGGCCATCGGCGTTAGGGCAACCTCAAAAGAACTGTCGAGTTGGTTGCGCGCGGCTTTGCGTCATCAGAGGCGCAAGGCGGTCGCGTGTGAGGATTGCGCGCTCCCATAGGCGGTTTCGGCATGTGCCTCGCCTTCGACATCGACATTGCGGCCAAGCAGGAAATCGGCGGCTTTCGAGGCATGGCTTGCGGCGCGGAAGATGGCGCGGTTGTCCTCGCGCAAAACCGTCAGTTATCCGCAGCAGCCCATAATGTGAAGGAACGCGGCTACAACGCTTGAAACCCGCTGGATGCGGCGTTCGCGGACCGGGATTTGCTCAGCATTATTTTCGGTCGAACCTTTGCTGTCGTTTTG
>NZ_RZRX01000498.1:0-2004 GCF_003997405.1 Mesorhizobium sp. M2A.F.Ca.ET.042.01.1.1 | reverse complement strand
GTCGACCACTTCGATGACGCGGCCGTCGGAGGAGGGTCGCCATTTCCCGCCGATGTAAAGGCCTTGCGAGAACGGGATGTATTCGGACATGTCGGAATCCTGATCGACTGTTAGGTGGGAAATGTTCATTGCAATCGGGCTCCTTCCCTCACATTGCCGCGGCCGACATGTCGCCGCTGTAAGCAGCCCTGACCAGGCGCTGCATCGCGGGCAGGTCGAAGGGGCGGGGATTGTTCTTGATCAGCCGGTCGATGCCGAGCGCCTGTTCCGCCGTCCAGTCGATCTTGTCCTCGGCAAGACCGAGGTCAGCCAGTGTCCGGGTGATGCCGATGGCGTTGAACAGTCGCGCGACTTCCGTGATTGTGGCATCGGCCAGCTGACCGGCATCGCGGTCCTGGCGCGGCAGGCCAAGCGCAATGCCGATTTCCGCGATATCCGAGCTTGCCGCCGACAGGTTGTAGCGCATCACATAAGGAAGCATCGTGGCGACGCCCAGGCCATGCGGCGTGTGGGTGAGCGCGCCGACCGGGTACTGCACCGCATGGGCGGCGGCGGTTCCCGCCGTGCCGAAGGCGCAGCCGGCGGCCAACGCTCCCATCATGACATCGGCCCGTGCATTCTCGTTCGACCCGTCGCGATAGGCTGCCTCGAGACTGCGGCCTAGGAGCCTGATCGCCAGAAGGGCGAAATGATCGGTCAGCGCGCTCTTGCCGACGAAGACATGGCGTTGCGCCAGATCGGCATCGGCGCCGCGTCTTGCCGCGGTGAAGGCCTCGATCGCATGCGTCATCGCGTCGGCGCCGGCGATGGCGGTCAGTGATGGCGGGCAGGTCGCCGTCAGGTCCGGGTCGCACAGAGCAACCGCGGCGATGAGATGCGGGCTGGAGATACCGACCTTCAGCGTCCGCTCCGGGTCGGAGATCACCGCGACGGGAGTGACTTCGGAACCCGTGCCGGCCGTGGTCGGCACAGCGACAAGGGGAAGGGTGGGGCCTGGCACTTTGTACTCACCATAATAGTCCTGGAGCTTGCCGCCATGGCTGATGAGCAGCCCGGCGCACTTGGCCATGTCGAGGCAACTGCCGCCCCCGACGCCGATCACCATGTCCGGCCTGAATCCCTTCGCCTCCGCGATACAGGCGCCGACGCTGTCGCGCGGCACATCCGGCAAGGTGCGGTCGTGGACGAGCGTGTCGATCCCGGCAGCCTTCAACCCATCGAGCATCTCGATGAACTCAGGCGTGCCGGCGAGCCTTTCGTCGGTGCAGATGAATGCGCGCCGGCCATATCGCCCGGCAATGGCCGGCAGCGCATGGCGCTGACCCTTGCCGAAGAGGATTTCGCGCGGCAGGCGCGCGGCTGCAAAGAGGGTCATGGACTGAGATCTTTCGAAAGAGACTGATGAAAAACGCTCGTGATCATCGGTAGGGGCGGCCTTCAGTTCGGACGCCGGTGCTTCGTCGGCTTCTGCCCGCGTCGTTGAGTGCGGAGTGCGGTTCCTAGCCCATCCGTTCGTATCCTCTATAAAATCGTATAGGATATCCTATTGAATTGGCCGGAGCATCATGTTAGGGCTTGCTCCTGTCAAGAGGAAACCGATGGAAAATCCCGACCTGACGGTTGAAACCGAAACTCGCTCAAGCGGCCGCATCCAGCGCGCCAACAGCTTGGCGGGCGATGTTTACGAAGCAATCTTCGCGCAATTGATGTCGCTGAAGATTCCGCCGGGATCACGCATTACCGTCGACAACCTCGTCAGGGAATTCGACGTTTCACACACGCCCATCCGCGAAGCGCTCGGGCGGTTGGAGGGCGAGGGCCTGGTGGTCAAGACCCACCTGATCGGCTATCGCGCGGCCCCGCAAATCACCCGGCGCCGGTTTGACGAGCTGTACGAGCTGCGCCTTCTGTTGGAGCCCGCTGCCGTAGCCTTGGCGGCGGCAGCGCTGGACGAAGAGCGCCTGGCGGTGTTGCAGGAAGCGGCGGGCGTGATGGCGCGGCGGG
>NZ_RZRX01000497.1:0-2010 GCF_003997405.1 Mesorhizobium sp. M2A.F.Ca.ET.042.01.1.1 | reverse complement strand
TCACGGAATATCTCTTGAACTGCTTCGGCGGCGCCGGCGGCCAGCACGCCTGCCTGGTCGCCGACGCGCTCGGCATGGAAGCCGTGCTGATCCATCCCTTTTCCGGCCTGCTTTCCGCTTACGGCATCGGCCTCTCGTCGGTCTTCGCCTCGCGCCAGCAGGGCCTGCTGCAGCCGCTTGCCGAGGAATCGCGATCGGCGATCGAGGCGCTTATCGCGGCCTTGCGCGGCGAGGTCGTCGCCGAACTCGGCGAACAGGGCATTGCCGAGGGGGCGCTTTCAACGAGGCCCGTGCTGCATATCCGCTACGACGGCACCGACACGGCACTGCCAGTGAATTTCGAGCATGGCTCGATCTTCCGCGCCAGAAGCGATTTCGAGGCCGCGCACAGGACGCAGTTCGGATTCGTCTATGACGACAAGCCGATCGTCGTAGAAACCGTCGCCGTCGAAGGCATGGAGGCCGCTCGACAGGACAAGGCTGAAACCTCCGCCCCTGACGGAGCGGCAGGAGTCGAGCCCAAGCCTTCGGAAAGCCGGCGCATCTATACCGAGGGCCGCTGGCACGAGGCCGACGTCTATCGCCGTGAAAACCTGAAGCCGTCCAACACGGTCGCCGGCCCCGCGCTGATCATCGAGCCGAACCAGACCATCGTCGTCGAGCCAGGCTGGCGCGCCGAAATCACCGGTCTCAACCACGTCGTGATCCGCCGCACGGAGCGGAAAGTGCGTGCCGCGGCGCTCGGCACCGAGGCCGATCCTGTGATGCTGGAGGTGTTCAACAACCTCTTCATGTCGATCGCCGAGCAGATGGGCGTGACGCTGCAGAACACCGCCTATTCGGTGAACATCAAGGAGCGGCTCGATTTTTCCTGCGCCGTGTTCGACCGCCATGGCGCGCTGGTCGCCAATGCGCCGCACATGCCGGTGCATCTGGGCTCCATGGACCGTTCCGTCGAAACCGTCATCCGCCTGAATTCCGGCGACATCCATCCCGGCGACGTCTTCGCGCTCAACGCGCCCTATAATGGCGGCACGCATCTGCCCGACATCACGGTGGTGACGCCTGTCTTCGACGATGCGCGCAAGGAGATCCTGTTCTGGGCGGCCTCGCGCGGCCACCACGCCGATGTCGGCGGCACCGCGCCGGGCTCGATGACGCCGCTGGCGACAACGGTAGATGAGGAAGGCGTGCTGTTCGACAATTTCCGCATCGTCGATCGCGGCCGCTTCCGCGAGAAGGAGCTGGAGACGCTGCTGACCGATCACCCCTACCCCGCGCGCAATCCCGCCCAGAACATCGCCGACCTCAAGGCGCAGATCGCCGCCAACGAAAAGGGTGTGGCGGAACTGCGCAAGATGGTCGCGCATTTCGGCCTCGATGTCGTCGAGGCCTATATGGGCCACGTCCAGGACAATGCCGCCGAGAGCGTGCGCCGCGTGATCGAGCGGCTTCCCGACAGCGCGGCCTACGAATATCCGACCGATACCGGCCAGGTGATCAGGGTAAAGATCACCGTCGACCGGCAAAAGCGCGAGGCGACCGTCGATTTCACCGGCACCTCGCCTGTCATGAAGAACAATTTCAACGCGCCGGAGCCGGTCGCCCGCGCCGCCGTGCTTTATGCCTTCCGCGTCATGGTCGAGGACATGATCCCGATGAATGCCGGGTGCCTCAGGCCGATCAACATCGTCATCCCCGACGGCTCGATGCTGAAGCCCGCCTACCCTGCCGCCGTCGTCGCGGGTAATGTCGAGACCTCGCAGCATGTCACCAACGCGCTGTTCGGCGCGATGGGCGCCATGGCAAACGCGCAAGGCACGATGAACAACCTCACCTTCGGCAACAAGAAATACCAGTATTACGAGACGATCTGCTCCGGCTCGCCGGCCGGACGGATGAATTCGGGACGCGGCTTTGCCGGCACCTCCGGCGTTCACACCCACATGACCAACTCGCGCCTCACCGACCCCGAGGTGCTGGAACTGCGCTTCCCCGTTGTATTGGAAG
>NZ_RZRX01000496.1:0-2053 GCF_003997405.1 Mesorhizobium sp. M2A.F.Ca.ET.042.01.1.1 | reverse complement strand
GCTCGGCGCTGCGCTTCATGCTGACCCGCCTCTATGACTGGCTGACCATTCCGGATGGCGGACTGGTGATGAAGCGTGACCCGACCGAATATATCCGCCGCATGCGCTTCCACCGCGCGATCAGGTCGCCATCCGAATACGGGCTGACATGAACAAAAAGATCGAGATCTTCACCGACGGCGCCTGCTCCGGCAATCCCGGGCCGGGCGGCTGGGGCGCCGTGCTGCGCTACAACGGCGTCACCAAGGAACTGTCCGGCGGCGAGGCCGAGACCACCAACAACCGCATGGAACTGCTGGCCGCCATCACCGCGCTCAACGCGCTGAAGGAGCCTTGCACGGTCGACCTCTACACCGACAGCAAATACGTCATGGACGGCATCTCCAAATGGATCCATGGCTGGAAGAAGAACGGCTGGAAGACCGGCGACAGGAAGCCGGTCAAGAATGGCGAGCTCTGGCAGGCGCTCGACGAGGCCAACCGGCGCCACAAGGTGACCTGGTACTGGGTGAAGGGCCATGCCGGCCACCCGGAGAACGAACGCGCCGACGAGCTGGCCCGGCAAGGCATGGCTCCGTTCAAGCCGAAGCTGGCACGGCCTGCGCCGGTTGTGGCCGCGCCGAAGCCGGAAGGCGCTCCGACCAGGAAACCCGCGCCCCGGCGTTCGACCCAGAGCTACTGACGCGAGACTTCTAAAGCTAACGGATCAGCAGCGCTGTCGAGAACATGCCGACCGCGAACACGGTGTGCGCCACGAGATTGAGCGCGCGCACCTTTGTCGGATTGGGGAGCTTGGAGGCCGCCCAGCCGGCGCCCATGCCGGGCGCCAGCAGGAACCAGCCGGCTCCGACGGTGACGATGCCGAGGATGAAGGCGGGCAGGAAGGTCGGCGCCGCCAGCCAGCCGGCGCCCGCGAGTGCCACCAGGATCACGCCGTAGAGGATGCCGACCAGATAGTGGAAGGCCCAGCCCAGCGCTTTTTCATGCGCATAGGGCGCGGCCTTGCCGATATCGTCGTGGAAGACCTTTTCGGGCAGATGCCGGACCCAGCGTCCGACCATGCCCCAATTGGGCAAGGGCTGGCCGATCGCCTTGTTGAGGATGATCGCCCAGATATCCATGAACACCGTGGCGCCGATGCCGATCGCCACCGCGCGCCAGATGGTGTCCAGCATCAGAGCTGCCCGAGGATATGAGCCGCGCCGCTCTCGTCGACGCCCGGCTTGGTTTCGACATTGAGCGCGGTGACCTTGCCGTCGTCGACGATCATCGAGAAGCGCTTCGAGCGCAGGCCCATTCCGGCCGCGGAAAGATCGTTGTCGAGCCCGACCGACTTGGCGAAATCGCCGCTGCCGTCGGCGAGGTAGAGGATCTTGCCTTCGCCGCCGGTGAAGTGCGCCCAGGCGCCCATGACGTGGACGTCGTTGACCGAAACCACGGCGATCGTATCGACGCCGCGCGCCAGGATGGCGTCATGGTTCTCCAGATAGCCGGGCAAATGGTTGTTGCTGCAGGTCGGCGTGAAAGCGCCGGGAACGCCGAACAGCACCACCTTCTTGCCGGCGAAGATCTCATCGCCGGTGATCGGCTTGGCGCCGTCGGCGGTCATCACCTTGAAGTTCGATGCGGGCAGTTTTTCGCCAACCGAAATGGTCATGGGTTCCTCGCTTGGGGAGATGGGAAGGATCGATGCCTTCGATACCGGACCGGACGATTTCCCGCAACCATTGCGCTAATGCTGGATCAAGGGAAAGGCAGCAGCCCGTCGACCGAGCCCTCGGCGCTGGTCAGCGTGTAATACAGCCCGCCATCGCTCGGCGTGGCCGATGGCCGGTCGAGGATCGGCACGGTGAAGACGAGCTTGCCGTCCTTCTCGCTGCGCACCGGTGCGCCAAACATGTAGTCGCGTTCGCCGGCGATGAAGAAGTCGACGGATTCCGGATCCCCGGGCGACTGCGCCTGGACGACAAGGGTTTCGTGGTCGCCGGGCAGCACGTTGATGCCGAAATCGGGCCGGGCCGGGGAGGGCAGCGTCGCAAGCGCGGTTTTGACC
>NZ_RZRX01000495.1:0-2068 GCF_003997405.1 Mesorhizobium sp. M2A.F.Ca.ET.042.01.1.1 | reverse complement strand
GGAGCAGCCCAACATTCCGCGCGCCTTGGCCATCTGCCGCAAGCAGGGCTGGAAGTTCGACATTATGACGACGTCCTTCTTCCTGTCGCGGCGCTCGCTGAAGGCTTCGCCCAATTCCGGCATGCCGGTCTGGCAGGACCGGCTGTTCATCAGCCTGGCACGCTCGGCTGCGGATGCCACTGAGTATTTCCAGATCCCGACCGGACGCGTCGTTGAAATCGGCACCCAGGTCGCGATCTGACGAGATCCGCCGGATGAATGAGCCGGCCGTTGCGTATACCGAAAGCCTTGCGTCGGCGGCATGGGAGCCCTAACGCTGGGGCACTTGATATTGCACTGCAGCAAGCGTAGAGCACCGCGCATTTTATCGGAGTGTCGTCCATGGCCCTTGCCAATGGTGGTGCAGACGCAGAACCCGCCGACCAATCGAGCCACGCGGAAATTGAGCAGCACAGCACGAAGGTGCTCATGCTTGGCGCGCTGGGCGTTGTCTATGGCGACATCGGCACCAGCCCGATCTATGCATTCCGCGAGGCGCTGCACGCCTCTTCCGGCGGTGATGTCGCGAACCGCGCCGACATTCTGGGCGTGTTGTCGCTGATCATATGGTCGCTCACGATCACGGTGACCGTGAAGTACATCATGTTCGTGCTGCGCGCCGACAACCGCGGCGAGGGCGGCGTGCTGTCCCTGATGGCCCTGGCGCGCGGAACTTTCCCGACGCGTTCGGCGATCGTGCTTGGCATCGGCATCGTGGGCGCCTCCCTGTTCTTCGGCGATGCCGTCATCACGCCGGCCATCTCCGTGCTTTCGGCTGTCGAGGGCATGAATGTCGTCACACCGGCCTTCCAGCCCTATGTCGTGCCGCTGACGCTTTTGATCCTAGCAGTGCTGTTCGCGGTCCAGCGCTTCGGCACCGGCGGTGTCGGCCTGGTGTTCGGCCCGGTCACCGCCATTTGGTTTCTCGCCATCGGCCTTTCCGGTCTGAAGCACATCATCGCTGATCCGGAAATCCTGTGGGCGATAAGCCCGCATTACATCGTGGCCTTCTTCATCAATTCGCCCGACGTGTCCTTCGTCACCGTCGGTGCCGTCTTCCTGGCGGTTACCGGCGCCGAGGCGCTCTATGCCGACCTCGGCCATTTCGGCCGCAAGCCGATCGTGCTGGCATGGCTTGCCATCGTGTTTCCCTGCCTGCTTTTGAACTATGCCGGGCAGGGCGCGTATGTGCTTGCCAAGGGCGGCACTGTCGGCCACCCGTTCTTCGAAATGAACGAAGGCTGGGCGCTTGTTCCGATGGTCGTGCTGGCAACGGCGGCGACTGTCATTGCAAGCCAGGCCGTGATCTCCGGCGCCTATTCGCTGACCCGGCAGGCGGTGCAGCTCAACATGTTGCCGCGGCTCGAGATTCTCCATACGTCCGAAAAGCAGTCCGGCCAGGTTTATATGCCGCGCGTCAACATGCTGTTGGCGCTGGTGGTGATGCTGCTGGTGGTCGGCTTCGGCGAATCCAGCAAGCTCGCCTCGGCTTACGGCATCTCGGTAACCGGCAACATGCTGGTGACGACGACGCTGCTGTTCATCGTCATGGCCCGCATCTGGAGATGGAACATCTGGCCTGCCGTCGCTCTGACAGTGGTTTTCGCGCTGATCGACATCGGCTTCTTCGCCTCCAACATCGTCAAGGTGTTCGAGGGCGGCTGGGCGTCGCTCGCGGTAGCCTTCGCCATCATCCTCGGCATGTGGACCTGGGTGCGCGGCAGCCGCTACCTGTTCGACAAGACCCGCCGCAACGAGATCCCACTCGATTTCCTGGCGGCGAATCTCCTGAAGAAGAAGCCGCAGCTTGTGTCGGGCACCGCGGTGTTCCTGACCAGCGACCCGCTGAGCGCGCCGACGGCACTGATGCACAGCCTGAAACACTACAAGGTGCTGCACGAAAAGAACGTCATCCTGTCGGTGGTGACCGCGCCGCAGCCGGTGGTGCCGGACAGCGAACGCGTCAAGCTGGAGACGGTCAACGAGCTGTTCATGCGCGTGACGCTGACCTTCGGCTATATGGAGCAGC
>NZ_RZRX01000494.1:0-2087 GCF_003997405.1 Mesorhizobium sp. M2A.F.Ca.ET.042.01.1.1 | reverse complement strand
GGCCAGTTCAGCTGTTCCATGATGGTGTCGGAGATCAGGTTGCCGAACAGCGCGTCGCGGCCGGAGCCGAGGATCTGCGGTGTCACATAGCTGCCGGCGGCGAGCACGAAGCAGAGCAGCAGGCCCGCAGCGAGGCCGGGCAGCGACAGCGGCAGGGTTACCTCGCGGAACGCCTGCGCGCTGGTGCAGCCCATCGAGCGGGCCGCCGAGATCAGCGTGCGGTCGATGCCCTCCAGGCTCACATAGACGTTGAGGATCATGTAGGGCAGGAGGAAGTGCAGCAGCCCCAGGATCACCGCGCCTTCGTTGTAGAGCATCGGCAACGGCTCGCTGATGATGCCCATCTTGAGCAGCGTGACATTGATGACGCCCTGTTCGCCCAGGATGTTGATCCACGAAAAGGTGCGGATCGTGAAGCTGATCCAGAACGGCACGATGAGCAGGAGCAAGAGCAGCCATTTGTGCCTGAAGCTCGTCGCCCAGATGAAATAGGCCGGGAAATAGCCGAGTACCCCGCACAGCAGCGCGGTGATCGCGCCGACCCTCAAGGTTTTGAGCAGGAAGCCGGAATAATAGCTGTCGGTGAAGAACTCATGCCAGTTCGCCGTCGTCAGCGCGCTTGTTTCCACGCCGGCGGTGACGAAGGTGAAGAACGTATAGGCCGCCATTACGGCGATCGGCAGCACCAGGAAGAAGATCAGCAGCAAGAGTACCGGTGCGACAAGCACCCATGCCAGCCGTGGATCATACAAGGTCCATCCTTCGGTCATGCGCATCCCAAGGATTTCGCCGGCTTTGCGATCCTCATCGGTGCCGACTGAAAGCCCGGCGGCAACGGAGTTGGCCTGGGAGATGTTCATCAGGTTTTCTGTTCCCCGACGCGCTGATTATTGAAACCGTTCGGATTCAACGCTGTCGGCCAAATTAATGCGCCGACCAACAAGGGGGATCAAATAGACTGTTTCAATAGCGGATATAGGTCTGCTGAATGAGGACCGTGCCGCAAGCTGTTTTCGGGAAATGGTGAAACACTGCGGCACTCCAGGGAAAGTGTGCGGAGCCTGGAATCACGAAAAGAGGCATAAGCCGGTTTCGTTGCGCTCTAACCTCGCAGATCGCATTCAGTGGCGGTCAACGGCCGCAACTCCGACGCAGCCCCTTATTCGCGATGCGGATCCAAGAACCTGGCAACCGAAAGGGAGTGGACAGCGGTTCTAGGACTGGTGATCCTGCTTCGAAGCGGTTCCGACCATGAACCACGATGAACTGAACAAGTACAGCGATCATAATTCTAGTCTCAGGGACAAGATCATTCCGGTATCCGGCGTGCCATCCCTCGGCTAGAAGCGGCGGCTTCATCGTGGCATTAATCAACTGATTGTTTCGGGAACACGGTTCGGACACGCCGACCCATGACCAATAGGAGGCTTATCCCACGCACGAACAGAAAAATGTGATAAGCGGCCCAGAGCCCATCGTTGCCAAACATGTACCCGAAGGGAAACAAAGCAGCCCTAAAGATCGCGAAGGATAAAAACATCGTGTTGCGCATGTCGCGCGACCAAGTTGCGCCCAGAAAAACACCGTTCATTTGGAACGCTAGCACACCGTTCGGTGAGCTCAAGACCGCCCAAAGGAAGATAGGACGCACGTCCGTAGCAGATGTTAGGAAAGCGACGAGCAGTTCCCCGAACGCGAAGGTCAGAAGGCTTGCAAGCCTGCAAGCGCGAATCCCCAACCCGCTGTCAGTCTGACATCACGCAAGAAGCCGGCCGATCGCCGGCACCGATGGCACGACCGGCGAGCTGCTGTGCGGCGGCCGCGAACCCGTTGAGGAAGTACTCTGGGAAAGCAAGAAATACATCAGCACGGCATTCGCGGCGAGGGTCAGCGTGCCCAGCTGCGCGCTCTGCCGCATGAAAAGAATGTATGCCCCCGTGAGCAGGAAGGAACTCGGCCGAGCGGTGAAGACGATCTTCCTGTGCCGTTATCTGCGCCACGAGGCGTTCGGCCGCGAAATTCACGAAGGCCTGAACGTAGTCGAGAACTGGAACAGCGCCACCAGCTTCGTATTTTTCGGCAAGGGC
>NZ_RZRX01000493.1:0-2097 GCF_003997405.1 Mesorhizobium sp. M2A.F.Ca.ET.042.01.1.1 | reverse complement strand
GTCCTCAGCACCGCCAGAATAGCCTTCTTGATGATCATCACTAGAACTCCTCTGAAGCCCCAGGGAAATGACAACAGGTTGAAAACAGGGGCGATTTCGCCCAAGTGCGGGCGCATTGCGGCGGAACGGCGGCGGAGTTCGCTCACGAAGTGAATCAAGGTTTCCCGGCAGTTGAACGCCATGGTTGCCAAACGGGTAAGTTCGCTGGGCAACAGTAAACAGCCGCCCGCCGTTCAGTCGATCTTCAGCGGCACCAAAATCGCAGACCAGCCGCGATTGTCTGGATCGATTTGCTCGAGCGAGGTAGGGAGCGGGACCGCTTTGCCGTCTTCGATCATCCCTTCGACGTGGAACGCCAAGGCTTCCTCGGCAAGGTCGCGCGCCTCGTCAACAGTTGCGCCGGCGGTCACTACGCCGGGAAAGTCGGGAAAGGACACGCCGAAATGGCTGCCCGCCTCTTTGTGGATCAGCCCGACGTACTGGCGCATTCCGTTCCTCTTGCCGCACGGTCATCGACCGCTAGTTTAAATCGCCGGCACGACGGCGCAAGACGATGGACAAAGTTACATCGACCCGCACCACTCCTGAAGGGAGGCCGAGGGTTCGCGCTGCGCAGTATGTGCGCATGTCGAAAGAGCAGCAGACCTACTCGATCGAAAACCAGAAAGACGCCATCCGCAACTATGCCGATATCATGGGCTACGAGATCGTCGCCACGTACGAGGACGCCGGTCGCAGCGGCCTCATGTTGGAAGGGCGCCCCGGCCTGCAAAATTTGCTCGCCGACGTGGAGAGCGGACGCGCCGATTTCGAAACCATAGTTGTCTATGACGTCAGCCGCTGGGGCCGCTTTCAGAACGTCGATGAAAGCGCGTCCTACGAGTACCGGTGCCATCTGGCCGGCGTGCGGATCGAATTCTGCGCCGAGCAGTTCTTGAACGACGGCAGTATCGGCTCGGACGTGCTCAAGGCCATCAAACGCAGCATGGCGGCCGAGCACAGTCGCATGCTCTCGCAAAAGACGTTCATAGGGCAGGCAAGGCTGATCCGGTTGGGATTCCGCCAGGGTGGTAAGCCAGGTCTCGGCTTGAGACGCCAGATTATCGACCATTCGGGACGCCCAAAACTTATCCTCTCTGAGCACGAGCAAAAGAGCGTGCACACCGACAGAACGATCCTGGTGCCCGGGCCGGCGAAAGAGATTGCAACGGTTCGGTGGATCTTCCGTCAGTTCGTCAAAACGCACATGACAGAGCTCGATATGGCAAGGCTCCTGAACAAGCGCGGCGTGCTGACTGACCTTGAGCGACCATGGAAGCGGGAAACGGTGCGCGGCGTCTTGACCAATGAAAAATACGTCGGCACCAATGTCTGGAACAAGCGCTCCCGCAAGCTGAAAGCAAAGGCAGTGAGCAACCCTCCTGAACAGTGGGTGCGCGCGGAAGGGGCATTCGAGCCGATTGTAGATCGCAAGCTATTCGATCGGGCTCAAGCCATCCACAGAGAGCTCTATTCGCATCTGCGCGTGAGCAATGATGAGATTCTGGCTGCACTGAAGAAGGTCCTGGCGCGTCACGGGGCCCTGTCAAGCTCGATCATCGAGGCTGCGCCTGAATGCCCCAAGGCCAGCTTTTATCATCATCGCTTCGGAAGCCTTCTGAAGGCCTACGAATTGATTGGGTATCAGCCGCCGAAGAACTGGCAGTTTATCACATCGCGAGAGCGACTCACGTCGCTGCGCACACAGGCGATCGGGGACCTACTGGCCGCGATCGGATGCGTTGGCGGAAAGGCCACCTACGACGGAGAGACCGACCTCCTGCGGATCAACGACGAGTTCACGGTTGCGGTCGAAATCGCACGCTGCCGCGCTTCCGACCACGGCTACCCTTTCTGGTCCATGGACACCCAACGCCAGTCGGTGGCCGACATTTTCACCCTGATCAGGATGCGCCCGGGTGACCTGGTCATTCGGGACTACCTTATTGCCCCCGCTTCTGAAATCGTCGGCAAATCGCAGTTGGCCGCGAACAATGGAGCGCAGCTGGACACCTACCTCTTTTCCACGCTCGACCCGCTCGTCAAGCTGTCAGCGCG
>NZ_RZRX01000492.1:0-2109 GCF_003997405.1 Mesorhizobium sp. M2A.F.Ca.ET.042.01.1.1 | reverse complement strand
GTAAGAGGCAGCCGGATCCTCGCCTGGCTCAGAAGCCGATTTACGCATTGAGACGTGCTGGTCGCCCGGCGAGCGCAGGTCGCCGGCGGCTCGGCTGCCCGACCATCAGTGCAGAGATGATCAGTGCAGAAGAGAAGCTCCGCGCAACTGCGCTATCCTGCGCATGATGGCGTTCAGCCAGTCGGCAATGGACGAGTCCTCGGGCCTTTTGTCGATGTCCTCAAGCGCCTGTTCCAGAGTGTGCTCGACAAGGCGGTCGGAGGCTCCGGCATCGTCCAGCAGCAGACGTGCGGTGAGCCGGAGCTTGGGCAGCAGCGCGACGACGTCCTCGGCCGCGGACACCGGCTGCATGACGGTCGCCGGCTCTGCGGAGGGCTCCGGCGGGAACAACGCATCGACCAGGCTCACGCGGTTCGAGGACTTGCTCAGGCTGCTGGCGAAACGCAAATGCTCGGGGATGGCGATGTCGTCATATCCGCTGAAGAACACGAAGGGCACGTTGCGCAGCATCAGTTCGTCCGCCACCGGGAAAATCTTGCGGCCGTGCAAGTCGATGTCCAGGATCGCGGCCTCGGCTGCTTTGGCATGTCGTCCGGCCTGTTCCAGCGTCGCCACCGGTCCCAGGATGATCGCGCCCATGTCAGCGAAGAAGGTCGCGAGATCGCTGGCGAGCAGCCACTCGTCCTCCGCGATCAAGAGGTGAAGTCCCCTGAGGTTTCGCACGCACGAACTCCGTCAATAGCATTCCGACGTGGTGAGACCGCAGCCCTGGACCATGCCGCGCCGACATCGGCGCGCATGACAGTGAGGCCGCAGGGAAGCCAGATGTTAGAACGCAGCGACGGGTGAACCGTTCCGGCCGTTCGCCGCATGCGCTTCGATCCGATCCGGCAGGCATGGAACCATTGCGCCGGCCTGCGGTTCGGCACGAGGCGGGACTTGGCCGGGAACCAGCACCATGACATCGCACGGCGAAGCCTCCAAGGACGATAACGAGCGTGAGAATGCCGAACGTGTCCGCGACCTCGCGGAAAGAGCGGGAATTCCAAGCGGGTTGGCGTTGGCGCTGATCCTGAAATACGGAAACGATCCGAACGTGCTCGATCGCGAGGCGGCAAAGCTGAAGCGGGACGCGGACAATGGCGATAGATAGGGGGGCAGCCGTGCTTGACGATCCGATGGTCCTCATCCTGATGTATTTCGTCTTGCCGGTCTGGCTGATCGCGGGTTTTGCCGATTGGCTCTGCCACCGCGCGACCCACATAGAGTCCACGACTGGCGCGAAGGAATCGCTCATCCATCTCCTGATGTTCGCCGAGGTCGGGATCCCGCTGCTTGCGGCAATGTTCCTCGAGGTGAACGCCCTGGTCATCGCGGTGATGATCGTCACCTTCTTTGTCCATGAAGCGACAGCGATGTGGGACGTGCGCTACGCGACCACGGCGCGCACGGTGAGCCCGATCGAGCAGCATGTGCACAGCTTCCTGGAGATGATCCCGCTGATGGGCGTGGTCATCGTGGTGGCGCTGCATTGGGGGCAATTCCTGGCGCTGTTTGGCGCCGGAACGGAAAAGGCTCGCTTCGATCTGACCTGGAAGCAGGAGCAGTTGCCGGTGACATATATTGCCGCCGTGATGGTCATTATCGTGCTGTTCGAACTGCTGCCCTATGTGGAGGAGTTCTTCAGAGGCCTGCGCGCCAACGCGGGCCGGCTCGTTCCAGCCAAGGCAAGGCGGCACAAGGCCGGCGACACCGCCGCGCGATGAAGCGCCTCATCGTCTCAGCCATTCTGGTCGATAGCGTGCGGCGAGGGCTGCTGGGCACCGCCGGCCGGACGCCCACCATTCTGGCCAGCCCACAGCCAGAGGGCGACCAGAACGATCACCAGAAGGCCAACTGCGAATATGATACGGCGCATCAGCGGCTTCAGCCCCCTGGCCGGTTGGCGGCCGGGTCCGAGCCGACCCCAACAGCGGGATCGGGCGCCACCGGACCGCGCTCGGCCTCCGAACCTTCCGACTCGATCTCCTGGACGGCCTGATCCCAGTGTTCCTGCTGGCGTCCCTCGGGTCTGCCTTCGCGTTCCCATATCTCGTGCGCGCGCTTCCT
>NZ_RZRX01000491.1:0-2130 GCF_003997405.1 Mesorhizobium sp. M2A.F.Ca.ET.042.01.1.1 | reverse complement strand
TCCCCCAAGCGCGGTGGCATCTACTCGCTGCAGCAATGTCTCCAGCGTTGGATCGCCCGACAGATCCATCCGCAGCGCCAGGGTGTTGCCGAAGAAGCCGATCAGCCCCTCGCTCTCGGAGCGCATGCGGCTGGTGGTCGATGTGCCAATGACCAGTTCGTCCTGACCGGAGGGTCGCGCCAGCATGAGCGCCCAGCCCGCCAGCAGAGCCACGAAAAGCGTCGTCCCATGAAATCGGCTCAGTGCCTTGAGCTGCGTGGTCAGCGGCTCGTGCAACACGAACTCGAAATAGCGGCCGCTGAACTCCTGCTGCGCTGGACGCGGCCAGTTCGGTGGCAGCGTCAGCGCCGCTGGTGCGGGCCCCAGTATCCGGAGCCAGTATTCCGCCTGACTTTCCACGACCTGGCCCGTCAGCCAACGGCGCCGCCAAAAGGCGTGGTCCGTATACTGCACCACCAACCTAGCCAGCCGATCCGCCCGGCCTTCCCGCGCCGCGGCGTAGAGCTCGCTGAGCTCGCGAACCAGAACCTTCCGCGACCAGCGGTCCGAGACCATGTGGTGCATGGTGATCAGCGGCACATGATCGTACATCGCCACGCGCAGCAGCCATCCGCGGATCAGCGGCCCGGCTTCCAGGTCGAACACCACGTGCTGCGTCTCATGGCTCATCAGCGCCTTGAGCACCACCTCCACATCCGCTGCGGCCCTCAGATCGTCGCGTTTCAGCCGCAGGCCAGCGTCCGTCGGCCTGACCCGCTGGAACGGTTCACCGTCCTCCAGCCCGAAGGTGCTTCGCAGCACCTCATGACGCGCTTCCAACCCATCCAAGGCCGGCCGAAGGACAGCCTCGTCCGCCTCGCCGCGGAGCTGAAGCCCTATCTGGATGTGACATGCCTCGCTGCCGCCTGCCAGACGCAACAGGAACCAGAGCCGTTGCTGGAATGACAGATGCACCCGCGACGGACGAGGCAAAGCTTCAACCGGCGGGACCGCACTCGACAGTTCAGCGGCTGTCGTATTGGTTTGGATTGTTCGAGCACGTTTCATGTAGACCCCTCGGCCGGAGACGGCGAGACTGCTATAGTCGTAACGGATACCTCACTGTGTTCCATGCAATCGGCGTGCCACCAAAGGGTTGGCCGACCAAGAGGGGCAAAAACCATGTGTTTCGCGCCGCAACGGCGGAATACTTAGCGCCTCTCTGTGTCCGGTTCCGAACACAGAGACGTCTTCAACCGGATACAGCACAACGCGACAACAGGAACGCCGATTTACGACGGCTGCCGAACGCCATGAGGATCGTCAGCATCGCGGAGGCGGCCATGGCTATCGATTCTCGGCATCTGGATCGAGCAGACCGAGGGCGCCAAGTTCTGTCTGCCCGTCATGAACGAACCATGGCGCCGGCGACATCCTGATCGCCGTCGTCGACGGGCTGGAGGGCCTCCCCGAGGCGATCAACGCCGTCTTCTCGCAGACCGCGTGGCACAGACCTGTATCGTCGTGCATCGATCCGTCATTCGCTCGAGTTCGTGTCGTGGAAGGACCGCAAGCCCGTCGTGCCGGCGCTGCGCGCGATCTACCGGGCCAAGGACGCGGAAGCCGGCCTGGCCGCACTCGATGCGTTCGACGCCGGCTATTGGGGCCAGAAATATCCGGCCATCGCGCAGAGTTGGCGGCGCAACTGGCAGCACGTTGCGCCGTTCTTCGCGTTCCCTAAAAGCCTGCGCCGCGTCATCTACACCCACGGATGACATCGACAAGGCTGATGTCGGTTCCGACGCAGTTTCTTTGTTCGGCTTGAAGCCCGTTTCTCCGTCCCGATCCGTGCGTCGCGATCGACGCCATGTCGAGACGCGGTCAAGGCTGGCCGCTGCGCAGCCGGTTCCGCCGAGCGTGGCGTTTCCAGGCCACGCCTTGAAGGCAGCACGTCACGGCGGCTAGGCTGAGGCTGGCCGGGCGGTAGCCGTCGTGCCGACGATTCCTCGTGCTATTTCGCCCGGCACGGACCATGTGGCGCGAGGGGATGAGAGCGCCGCCACGCAGCCGTTATAGTCGTTCCGCGTTTGTGGCGTCCGTGCGCCGCTTCGGCCCGTGTGACCGAACCATCAGCTCGTAGGCACGTTCGGC
>NZ_RZRX01000490.1:0-2134 GCF_003997405.1 Mesorhizobium sp. M2A.F.Ca.ET.042.01.1.1 | reverse complement strand
GGTGCTGTCGATGCCGGAAAATGTGCTGCGGGTCGGCGGGCTGGTGGCGATCGCCGTCGGCGTCGGCATCGTCTGGCTCCGCGGCTTATGATATTCCTTGGTGCCCAAGCGATTGACGATTTATCTTGCGCCGATAGCTATAGCCGCAAACGTGCCGTATTTTTTGCCAACATGAACCGGACAGGCGCCTTTGCGGATGCGTCTTTCCTTTTCAGAACAATCGGGAGGCCATGATGATATCCGACACCCTGTTGCGCGCGGCGCGGCGTATGGTCTTCGCCGGCGCCACCGCATTCGCGGTCGGCATTGTTGCCGTTCCGTCCTTCGTCACGCCGACGGTCGCCTCCGACGGGCCGCCTTCGGTCGCCGATCTCGCCGAGCGCCTGCTCGGCGCGGTGGTCAACATCTCGACCTCGCAGACGGTGAAGGGCACGGAAGGACCGGGCGCGGTGCCGATGCCGCAACTGCCCGAGGGCTCGCCGTTCCAGGATTTCTTCGACGATTTCTTCAAGAACCGCGGCGGCGACAAGGGCGGCGGCGGGCAGAAAGTGCAGTCGCTCGGCTCCGGCTTCGTCATCGACGCCGAGCAGGGCATCGTGGTGACCAACAACCATGTCATCGCCGATGCCGACGACATCGAGGTCAATTTCTCCGACGGCATCACGCTGAAGGCGACGCTTGTCGGCACAGACACCAAGACCGATGTCGCGGTGCTGAAGGTCGACCCCAAGGGCCACAAGCTGACGGCGGTGAAATTCGGCGATTCCACCAAGATGCGCGTCGGCGACTGGGTGATGGCGATCGGCAATCCATTCGGCCTGGGCGGCACGGTGACGGTCGGCATCGTCTCGGCGCGCAACCGCGACATCAATTCCGGTCCCTATGACGATTTCATCCAGACCGACGCCGCCATCAACCGCGGCAATTCCGGCGGTCCGCTGTTCAACGCCGCCGGCGAGGTCATCGGCATCAACACGGCGATCATCTCGCCGTCGGGCGGCTCCATCGGCATCGGTTTCTCCATCCCCTCGCAGCTTGCCGCCGGCGTCGTCGACCAGCTCCGCCAGTATGGCGAGACGCGGCGCGGCTGGCTGGGCGTGCGCATCCAGCCGGTGACGGACGACATCGCCGAAAGCCTTGGCATGGCAACCGCCAAGGGTGCGCTGGTGGCCGGCGTCATCAAGGGCGGGCCGGTCGATAATGGCACGGTCCAGGCCGGCGACGTCATCATCAAGTTCGACGGCAAGGATATCCATGAAATGCGGGACCTGCCGCGCGTCGTGGCGGAAAGCCCGGTCGGCAAGGCAGTCGATGTCGTCATCGTGCGCAAGGGCGTCGAGCAGACGGTCAAGGTGACGCTCGGCCGGCTCGAGGATGGCGAGAAACTGGCCAGCGGCGAGAACGGCAGCACCGATCAGGGCAGTGGCGATAAGGCAACGCCTCCGGTGTCGACGGCCTCCGTGCTCGGCATGACGGTCGGCGAGCTCAACGACCAGACGCGGCAGAAATTCGGCATCGCCGCCGACGTGTCCGGCGTGGTCGTCACCGATGTCGCCAAGGATTCGCCCGCGGCCGAGCGCGGCATCCAGCCCGGCGAGGTGATCACCGAGATCGCGCAGGAATCGGTCGGCACGCCGAAGGACGTGATGGACCGGATCGGAGCGCTTAAGGAGCAGGGCCGCAAGAACGCGCTCCTGATGCTGGCCTCGAAGACCGGGGAACTGCGTTTCGTGACGATCCGGATGGATTGAGTCCGGATCGTTCAGCAAGCGATTGATGTTTCAATGAATAGGGCGGCTAACGAGCCGCCCTTTCTTGTGCCTCCCAGACCTCGCGCGACAGCCTGTACATGACATGACGCTTGAGATGCGGGTGGCTGTCTGGGACGCTGGGGTGATCGAAATCGGCACCGGGATCGGCTCGCATGCCGAGCCGCTTCATGACGGCGATCGAACGATGGTTATCCGCGACCGCGAACGATACGATCTCGCCGACGCCAAGCGTTTCGAAACCAAAGGCGAGCCAGGCTTCCGCCGCCTCGGTGACATAGCCCTTGCCCCAGAATTCGGGCGCCAGCCGCCAGCCGATCTCAATCGTGCCGGGCGCCAGCACGTCTATGTCTTCCGTTCCGGAC
>NZ_RZRX01000048.1:0-30260 GCF_003997405.1 Mesorhizobium sp. M2A.F.Ca.ET.042.01.1.1 | reverse complement strand
GGCATTCATGCCGCCACCTCGTTTGTTTCGGCTTCGGCGATCAAGGCAGCGAGATCGTCGTCGATGGAATTCCTGAGCGGATGCCAGAGGCCGCGCCGTCGCGCGGCGAGGAAGCGCTCGGCGATAACTTTCGCCGCCGCCGGGTTCTCGCGCAGCAGGAAGGCGCGGACGTCCGGGTCGGCGACATAGGCGTCATGCACGGCCTCGATCAGCGCGCCGGAAATGGCGTGCGTGGTCTCGGCGAAGCCGACCAGGCGGTCGACCGTCTCAGCGAATTCCGAGGCGCCGCGTGGGCCGTGACGCATCTGGCCTGCGATGAAGCGCGGGTTGACGGCGCGGGCGCGGACCACGCGCGAAACCGCTTCGCCGACCGAGCGCGGCTTCGGCTTCTGCGGGTCGGTGGTGTCGAGCACAATAACGTCGGCGTTGCGGCCAAGCGCTGCAAGCGCCGCCGAAAAGCCGCCGATGAAGGCGACATCGGCTGAGCCTTCGAGGATATCGCGGCCCGGATCGTCGCCGGTGTGAACGAGAAGATCGGCTTCGGCGACCCGGCCTTCGAAGGCGCCGGGCGCGGCAATCGCGTCGCCGTCGGCGCCGCCATAGACATGTGAGGTGGCTTCGAGATAGGCGCGGCCGATCTCCTCACGCACGCCCCATTCGCCGCGCGACAGCAAATCCTCGACGCCGGCGCCATAGGTGCCGGGCGAGGTGCCGAAAATGCGCGGGCTGAGCTTGCCGTGAGCGCGCGTCGCCGCGGCGAGCGGGTTCTCCCTATCGTCCTCGTCGCGGCCGGCGACGGCATTGGCGGCGGCGTCGATCAGCGCGATCTGTGTCGGGAACATGTCGCGGAACAGCCCGGAGATGCGCCAGGTGACGTCGACGCGCGGGCGGCCGAGCGCGCCCGGCGGCAGCACCTCGATGCCGGTGATACGCCCCGTGGCGGCATCCCATTGCGGACGGCAGCCCATCAGCGCCAGGCCTTGCGCGATCTCCTCGCCGCCGGTGCGCAGCGAGGCCGAACCCCAGAGGTCGATGACCAGCGAGCGCGGCCAGTCGCCATGGCTCTGCATGTAGCTGCGCACGACTTCCTCCGCCGCCGCCTGGCCGAGATCATAGGCGGTTGGCGTCGGCATGGTGCGCGGGTCGGAGGTGAAGAGGTTGCGGCCGGTGGGGAGCACATCGGAGCGGCCGCGCGCCGGGGCGCCGGCGGGGCCTGCCTTGATGTGGCGGCCGTCGAGCGCGGCGAGCAGGTTGGCCTTTTCGGCTTCGGCGCTTTGCCGGCGCAGCGGATCGGCTTCGTCTTCCGGTGCGCGGCCATAGACATGCAGCCCGTCCTTGACGGCGAAATCCTTGAGATCGCAGAGCCAGGCATCGATGCGGCGCAGCGCTTCGTCGGGCTGGTCGGTCCTGGCGACGCCGGCTTCCGAGGCAAGCCCGGTCTTCCGCGCCGTCTCGACGATCAGCTTGGCAAGTCGGTCGCGGCGGCGGCGGTCGAGCCCATCGGCCTGGGCATATTCGTCGACCAGCCGTTCCAGCCTCTGTTGCGCCTCGTCAAGGCCGGCGCCTGTCAGCGGCGGGGGCAGATGGCCGAGCGTCACGGCGGAAATGCGGCGCTTGGCCTGCGCCGCCTCGCCGGGATTGGAGACAATGAAGGGATAGATGACCGGCAACGAGCCGGTGACGACCTCGGGGAAGCAGGTGTTGGAGAGCGCGACGGTCTTGCCTGGCAGCCATTCCAGTGTGCCATGCGCGCCGACATGGATGATGGCATGGACGCCGAGTGATTTCCGCAGCCAGAGCCCGAAAGCGATCAACTCGTGGCGGGGAGGCAGGGTTGGGTCGTGGTAGTCAGCGCGGCGGTCGGCCGAGCGACCCCGGTCGGGTGCCAGTGCGACGGTGACGTTGCCGAAGGTGGCGGCGCGGAAGGGGAAGCGGTTCTGGGGGGTAGCTTGCAAAAGCTCGCGTTCTGTCGCCCCCCCCTCTGTCCTGCCGGACATCTCCCCCTCAAGGGGGGAGATTATCCCTTGCGCTCGGCTTTCGCCAATTTTCGGCCTAGCAGAGGGAGAGCCGGCAGAGGAACTGCCAATCTCCCCCCTTGAGGGGGAGATGTCCGGCAGGACAGAGAGGGGGGCCTCGCGCAGCCCTATCTGGTCTTCCGCGCTGCCCCAGGCAGCCCTGACTGCATTACGCGCGCCTTCCGGCAGTTCCGCGGACAAGCGCAGGTAGTCTTTTGAACTTAACCCGTGCCCACCCACCTCCAGCGCATCCAACAACGCCCGCGGCGATTGCGGAATCCCTTCAACCGCGTAGCCCTGTTCTTTCAGGTCATGCAGCATTGCAAGCACACTCGACGGCACATCAAGCCCAACGGCATAACCGGTCCGTCCAGGGGCGCCTGGATAGTCAGGAACCAGGATCGCCAGCTTGCGCTCGGCCCGCTCCGTCCGCTGCAGGCGAATAAAGGCCGCGATCCGCCTGGCGACCTGCGCCACGCGGTTCGCCTCAGGCCGGTTGGCGAAGGCGCGAAAGGCCAGTGCCGGATCGGTCTCGATCTCGCCCTTGAAGGAGATGGCGCCGGCCAGGATGCGGCCGTCGAGCTCGGGCAGGACGACATGCATGGCAAGATCGGCGGGCGCCAGGCCACGCTGGTTGTTCTCCCAGACCTCGCGGCGCGTCGTGGCGACAATGACCTGAAAGACGGGCACGCCGGCGCGGTCGAACAGGGTCTCGGCGCCGGGCTCCGCGCCGGAGGCGAACGCGGTGGCGGTGATGATGGCGGCGGGGTTCAGCGAGGCGACGGCGGTTTCGACGAAGGCGAGCGACGCCGGGTCTTTCAGGCTGGAGACGAAAATCGGCACGGGCGTCAGGCCTTGCAGCTTCAACGCCTCCGCGAGAGCGTCGATCGGTGCTACGTCTGCCGCCAACAGCATCGAGCGGTAGAAGAGGATGGGGACGACGGCGAGATTGTCGACGTCGAGTTCCGTCGCCCCCCTCTCTGTCCTGCCGGACATCTCCCCCTCAGGGGGGGAGATTGCTTTGTCGTTGACGGTTTCGCCAATCGCGGATGCTGCAGATGGCTCTTTTGATGCCGATGAAGAAAAGGCGCCGAGGCTGGTGACGGCTGATCTCCCCCCTTGAGGGGGAGATGTCCGGCAGGACAGAGAGGGGGGCGAAGGATCGCCGACCTTTGAAAGGTTAGGCTTCTCAACGACACCAACTCCCGGCTGATAAAACCCAGCCTTCGGTACGCCGACAGGCTCTGCAACAACCGTATCCGACCCGGCCAACCGCGCCAGCCTTTGCACCAGCGCCGCCATATTCGCCGGGCCGCCTTCGCGGAAATAGCCGAGCAGGGCGTCCAGCTCCGCACGCGGCAGGGTCGAGGCTTCGATCAGCCGCTGGTCCTCGTCATGACTTTCGCCGGGCAGCAGCGCCAGCTTGATGCCGCGCTCGCGCGCCACCGCGGCGAGCTGGTCGCAGCCATAGCGCCACCAGTCATAGCCGCCGAGGATGCGGACGAGGACGACCCTGGCGTGGCGGGCGACGCTGTCGATCCAGAGATCGACCGACATCGGGTGGCGAAGATCGCGCAAGGCTGCCAGCCGCATCGAGGGCAGCCGCGCGGCATCGGCCTTCCAAGCAGCGGCCAGGCCGGCGAGATCGCTGTCGGTGAAGGACAGCGCCACGACATCCGCAGGCGTCTGCCTGAGGTCGATCGGCTCGGCGAGATCGTCGAGCGAAGCGGATGTGGTGGCGAGGATATGCATAGCGGTTCGGGTCGGCCTTTCGTATTGGCCTCAGCCGGCGAGGATACGCTCGATCGCCGGGCGGTTCAGCCCCTTGAGGCCAATGACGACGAGCCGCGAGCGGCGGTCGTCCTCGGCCGTCCAGGCGCGGTCGTAATAATGGTTGACGCGCGGGCCGACGGCCTGGAGCAGAAGCCGCATCGGCTTGCCGCCGACCTCGACAAAACCTTTGACGCGCAGCACATTTTCCTGCTCGGCGGCAAGGGCGACGCGCTTGGCCAGCTCGTCCGGACTGGCGATCGACGGGATGTCGATGACGAAGGAATCGAAATCGTCATGCTCGTGGTCGAGCTCATCGTCGTGATGGGTCTTGCGGTTCTCGATATCGTCCTCGACGGCGAGGCCGAGGCCGAGCAGCACCGAAGGATCGACCTTGCCCTGCGCGGTCGGCACGATTTTCACGGCGCGCGCCACATGCTCGCCGATGACGGCGTTGGCGCGCTGAGAGCCCGCCGCGTCCATCAGATCGCTCTTCGACAGGATGATCAGGTCGGCGCAGGCGATCTGGTCCTCGAACACCTCTTCGACCGGATCGTCATGGTCGAGCGAGTCGTCCGCCGCGCGCTGCGCCTGGAGCGCATCCATGTCGGAGGCAACGCGGCCGTCGGCCAGCGCCGGGCCGTCGACCACGGCAACGACGCTGTCAACCGTCACGCGGCTCTTCACCGTCGGCCACTGAAAAGCCTGCACAAGCGGTTTCGGCAGAGCGAGGCCGGAAGTCTCGATCAGGATGTGGTCGACCTTCGGCGTGCGGGACAGGATCTGGTCGAGCGCCGGCACGAAATCGTCGGCGACGGTGCAGCAGATGCAGCCATTGGCGAGCTCGACGATGTTTTCCTCCGGGCAGGTGTCGACGCCGCAGCCTTTCAGGATCTCGCCGTCGATGCCGACATCGCCGAATTCGTTGACGATGATTGCCAGCCGCTTGCCCTTGGCGTTCTCGAGCAGGTTGCGGATCAGCGTCGTCTTGCCGGCGCCGAGGAAGCCGGTGACGACGGTGCAGGGCACGCGGGAAACGGAAGCGTTCATGGTCAGTCCTTCAGCATGTCGAGAGGAGGGATGCGGGCAACCAGGCCGCGCTTGAGGGAATCGGGCCGGCCGCGCCAGGGGATAAGGCCGTCGGCCGAGGTGGCGAAGAGCTTTGCGCCGGCGACGAGGTCGGCGCCGCTGGTCGTCTCCAGATCGCCGAAGACGTAGCTCCAGCAGCCGTCGCGCAGCAGCGCCGCGCTCAGCCGGCGCTTGCAGTTGCCGAGGCATTCGACGGTGCGGATGCGGATGTTTTCGCTCGAGGCGGCGCGGCGCGTGTCATCGGCCAGCAGCGCGCCGGCGCGCGGATGCGCATCGGACCCGGCCTCGTCGCGGCAGGATGAGCAGACGATGACGGTCACGCCGCCCAACGCGTCGGGCTCGGACGAAATGTCCGCGATCTTTGCCGGGAAACTGCCGTTGCGATCCAAAACCAGGCTCCTTGCCCGGAAAACCCGCCGGGCATTCGGATACTTAAAGTCTCAGACGGCAGGTCTCCTGGCTCGCGGGTCGTCGCCTCAGATGCCGCCTTCCCGGGAACATCCCAGTGGTTTTCGGCCGGGGCTCGTCGCTTACAGTTGCGGGGACAGCCGCGGATTTGGGTTTTTGGGCCCGCACCGCATTCCCTCTTGGCTCCTCCCTTTGCCGGGAGAAGACCGTCTGGGTCAAGATTTAGGCTTACGGCTGGGCGCCTGTCAACGCGCGGCTACGACGCCGCGATGTCGGCCAGCGCCGGTCCGAGGTCGCCGGCCGGTGTCACTTCGATTGCCTCCAGGCCGAGCCAGCCCTGCATCTGCTTCAGCTCCTCGAAGAGCTGGGCTGCCGTCTCCGGCGGCGCGTCGGGCTCGGCATAGGCGGCATGGACGCGCAGCACGCTGGCCGGGCGGTCGGCGCGCAGATCGACACGGGCGACGATCCGGTCGCCGAGCAGGAAGGGCAGCACATAGTAGCCGTATTGGCGCTTTTCGGCCGGCGTATAGATCTCGATGCGATAGCGGAAGTTGAAGAGCTTTTCGGTGCGCGTGCGTTCGAAAACGACGGGATCGAAAGGGGCGAGCAGGGCGCGCGCTTCTATCCGGCGTGGGATTCGCGCGTCCTTGTGGAGATAGGCGGGCTTATCCCAGCCTTCGACCTTCACCGGCAGCAATTCGCCGGTTTCGACCAGTTCCTCGATGCGGTCCTTCGTATCGCCGGGCGCCAGCCGGAAATAGTCCCGGAGGTCGCTATAGGTGGCGATGCCGTGGGCGCGGGCCGAGATGCGCAGCAATTCGCGATGCGCCTCCTCGACCGAGGGCACCGGCAGGTCGAGCACGGCCTGCGGCAAAACGCGCTCCGGCAGGTCGTAATAGCGCTCGAAGCCGCGCCGGTAGGCGGTGGTGATGCGCCCGGCCCAGAACAGCCATTCGAAGGCGTGCTTGGCCTCGCTCCAGCCCCACCAGCCGCCATTGCCCTTGTGGCCTTCGATGTCGGAGGCGGCGATCGGCCCGCGATCGGCGACCTCTCTATAGATATCGTCGATCATCTCCTTGCGCTCACGGCCCCATTTAGCCAGGCCGAGATACATCTCCTCGCCCTCCTCGGCGCGCTGCATGCGCCAGCGCAGCAAGGGGTAGGTCTCGACAGGCAGGAACGATGCCTCATGGGCCCAATATTCAAAGACCGCGCGCTTGCGGCCAACGGCGGCGTTGTCGAGGAGCGCCAGCGGATAGGGGCCGAGGCGCGAATAAAGCGGCATGTAATGAGCGCGTACCACGGCGCTGACGGAATCGATCTGCAACAGGCCGGTTCGCGAAAGCACGCGCGCAAGGTGCCGGCGATCCGGAACCCCTGCGGGACGAGGGTCGTTGAACCCCTGTGATCCAAGCGCAATGCGCCTGGCCATGGCGAGCGAGATCTTCTCCTTCATCAGCTGTCCTTGCCCCGATCGTCCGTTGGATTTTTAGCCGGTGATTCCTGCCATGCTAGCAGGCAAATGGCGGGAGATATGTCAGGAGAGAAAAGTGGAGTGAAAAGTGAAGGAAATCAAACAGGAGCGGATCGGACCAGTTTCTTCCGATATGGCGTCCAGGGCCGCGATTTGAACAAGGTTTGACTTGCGTCACCGAAACCGCTGCGCTAACCCTCGCCGCGTTGCAGCATGGGCTCCCTTAAAACGGTTCAGCGGTTAAACTGTCACGCTTCCGCATTAGAGTTCGTTGCTGTAATCAAAGTGAACTGCCCCGCCGAAGGAAAGCCGCCGCATGAGCGCACTCCTGAGTTCATATCTGCCTATCGTGCTGTTCATCGCCGTGGCGATGATCGTGGGTCTGGCGCTCATCATCGCCCCCTTCCTGGTGGCCTATCGCAATCCCGATCCGGAAAAGCTTTCCGCCTATGAATGCGGGTTCAACTCGTTCGACGACGCCCGCATGAAGTTCGACATCCGCTTCTACCTGGTGTCGATCCTGTTCATCATCTTCGATCTCGAGGTCGCCTTCCTTTTCCCGTGGGCGGTGTCCTTCTCGAAGCTCGGCATGCTCGGCTTCTGGTCGATGATGGTGTTTCTGGCGGTGCTGACCATCGGCTTTGCCTATGAATGGAAAAAAGGAGCGCTGGAATGGGATTGAACGACAGTTCAGGCACCCTCGTCGCGCCGAAGCCCAAGGGCATCATCGACCCCAACACCGGCAGGCCGGTGGGGGAGGACGATCCCTTCTTCCTCGAAATCAACAATGAGCTGGCCGACAAGGGCTTCCTTGTCACCTCGACCGAAGCGCTGATCACCTGGGCGCGCAGCGGCTCGCTGATGTTCATGACCTTCGGCCTCGCCTGCTGCGCGGTCGAGATGATCCACACCTCGATGCCGCGCTATGACTCGGAGCGTTTCGGCGTCGCGCCGCGCGCGTCTCCCCGCCAGTCCGACATCATGATCGTCGCCGGCACGCTGACCAACAAGATGGCGCCGGCACTTCGCAAGGTCTACGACCAGATGCCGGAGCCGCGCTACGTCATCTCGATGGGCTCCTGCGCCAATGGCGGCGGCTACTACCACTATTCCTATTCGGTGGTGCGCGGCTGCGACCGCGTCGTGCCGGTCGACATCTATGTGCCCGGCTGCCCGCCGAGCGCCGAAGCGCTGCTCTACGGCATTCTCCTTCTGCAGAAGAAGATCCGCCGCACCGGCACGATCGAACGGTGAACCGATGACCCTGGCGTTGAACGAACTCTCCACCTATCTCGGCGAGAAGCTCTCCGGCCGCATCGGCGAAGCCGTGCTTGCCTATGGCGAGCTGACCGTTTCGGTCGAGCCGGGCAATCTGATCGAGGTGGCGACCTTCCTACGCGACGATGCGCGCTGCCAGTTCATCTCGATCATCGACATTTGCGGCGCCGACTATCCGTCACGCGCCAAGCGTTTCGACGTCGTCTATCACCTTTTGTCGCCGAAACAGAATGTGCGCATCCGCCTCAAGGTCCAGGCCGACGAGGAAACGCTGGTGCCGTCGCTGACCGCTGTCTATCCCGGCGCCGACTGGTACGAGCGCGAGACCTACGACCTTTATGGCGTGCTGTTCTCGGGCCATCCCGATCTGCGCCGCATCCTCACCGACTACGGCTTCGAAGGGCATCCGCTGCGCAAGGATTTCCCGCTGACCGGCTTCGTCGAGGTGCGCTACGACGACGAGGCCAAGCGGGTCATCTACGAGCCGGTCGAGCTCAAGCAGGAATTCCGCAATTTCGACTTCCTCTCGCCCTGGGAAGGCACCGACTACGTGCTGCCCGGCGATGAGAAGGCGAAGGCAAACTGAGGCGCCACGATGGCTGAAACCTCCGTCCGTAATTTTAACATTAACTTTGGACCTCAACACCCTGCAGCGCACGGTGTTTTGAGATTGGTCCTCGAACTGGACGGCGAAGTTGTTGATCGCGTCGATCCGCATATCGGCCTGCTTCACCGCGGCACCGAGAAGCTGATCGAGGCCAAGACCTATCTTCAGGCCGTGCCCTATCTCGACCGGCTCGACTACTGCGCGCCGATGAACCAGGAGCATGCCTTCGCTTTGGCCGCCGAGCGCCTGCTCGGCATCGAGGTGCCGAAGCGCGGGCAGCTGATACGCGTGCTCTATTCCGAGATGGGCCGCATCATGTCGCACATCTTGAATGTGACGACGCAGGCGATGGATGTCGGCGCGCTGACGCCGCCGCTGTGGGGCTTCGTCGAGCGCGAAAAGCTGATGGTGTTCTACGAGCGCGCCTCGGGTTCGCGCATGCATGCGGCCTATTTCCGGCCGGGCGGCGTGCACCAGGATTTGCCGCAGAAGCTGGTCGAGGATATCGGCAAGTGGATCGACCCGTTCCTGAAGTCGATCGACGACCTCGATGCGCTTTTGACCGGCAACCGCATCTTCAAGCAGCGCAATGTCGATATCGGCACCGTTTCGCTGGCCGACGCCTGGGCCTGGGGCTTTTCGGGCGTGATGGTGCGCGGTTCGGGCGCCGCCTGGGACCTGCGCAAGGCGCAGCCTTATGAATGCTATTCCGAGATGGATTTCGACATCCCGGTCGGCAAGAACGGTGACTGCTACGACCGTTATCTTGTGCGCATGGAAGAGATGCGCCAGTCGGCCAAGATCATGCGCCAGTGCGTCGATCTGCTGCTCGGCAAGGAAAGCGCCGGCCCGGTGTCGAACCTCGACGGCAAGGTCGTGCCGCCGAAGCGCGCCGCGATGAAGCGCTCGATGGAAGCGCTGATCCACCACTTCAAGCTTTATACCGAGGGCTATCGCGTGCCGGCCGGCGAGGTCTATGCGGCCGTCGAGGCGCCCAAGGGCGAATTCGGCGTTTATCTGGTCTCCGACGGCACCAACAAGCCCTATCGCTGCAAGCTGCGCGCGCCGGGTTTCGCGCATCTGCAAGCCATGGATTTCCTGTGCCGCGGCCACATGCTGGCCGACGTCACCGCCGTGCTTGGCTCCCTCGACATCGTGTTTGGTGAGGTCGATCGCTAAAATGTCAGTTCGTCGTCTCGCAGATGCCAGCGTCCAGCCAGCCACCTTCGCCTTCAACGAGGCTAATGCGGCGGCGGCTGAGCAGTGGATCGCCAAATACCCGAAGGGGCGCGAACAGTCGGCCATTATCCCGCTGCTGATGATCGCGCAGGAGCAGGAAGGCTGGGTCACCAAGGCGGCGATCGAGACGATTTCGGACATGCTCGGCATGCCGCGCATCCGTGGTCTCGAGGTCGCGACCTTCTACACACAGTACCAGCTCAATCCGGTCGGCACGCGCGCGCATATCCAGGTCTGCGGCACCACGCCCTGCATGCTGCGCGGCTCGGAAGCGCTGATGGATGTGTGCCGCTCGAAGATCCATCACGACCAGTTCCACACCAACGACAAGGGTACGCTGTCGTGGGAGGAGGTCGAATGCCTCGGCGCCTGCGTCAACGCGCCGATGGTCATGATCTTCAAGGACACTTTCGAGGACCTGACGCCTGAGCGGCTGGCCGAGATCATCGATCTCTACGACGTCGGTAAGGGCGCCGAGGTCAAGCCGGGGCCGCAGAACGGCCGCCATGGCTCCGAGCCGGCCGATGGTTTGAAGACGCTTACCAGCGAAAAGGCGATCCTGAAGTCGACGCGTGACAAGGAAGCCAAGGCGGCCGCAAAGGCTGCCAAGGACGCCGCCGCGGCGCCGGCTGCTGCCTCTGCCGCCGTCGTCTCGCAGGTGGCGCCTGCCGCGGCCCCGGCTCCCGCTGCTCCGGCCGCCTCGGGCCCGGTTGCGCCGTCCAAATCCAGCAAGCCGAAGACCGATGCGCCCGAGACCAGCCCGGCCTTGGCGACGCCGTCGCCGGTCAAGGTCGCTCCGGCCACCGAGAAGGCGGCCAGCGTCAGGGCGCCGCGCCATTCGGCCGCCAATGCCAATCAGGCTTCTCCGGAAGTCGAGGCCGTTTCCAAGCCGCGCAGCGGGCCCAAGAACAAGGCCGAGCCGGCTGCCGCCTTCAAGGCGCCGGAAACCAAGCAGCCGGTCGCCAAGACGGAAAAACCTTCGCTGGAGGACAAGAACCGGCCGGCCGGCATCGAGCGTCCGGCGACGGTCGACGACCTCAAGCTGATCTCCGGCGTCGGTCCGAAGATCGAAGCGATCCTGCATTCGCTGGGCATCTACACCTTCGCGCAGGTCGCCGCCTGGAAGAAGGCCGAGCGCGAATGGGTCGACGGCTATCTCAATTTCCGCGGCCGCATCGAGCGCGACGACTGGGTGAAGCAGGCCAAGGCGCTCGCCAAGGGCGGCGTCGCCGAATACATCCGCGTCTTCGGCAAGAAGCCGGTCTGAGGGACGACAAATGCTTCAGGACAAAGACCGCATCTTCACCAACATCTACGGCCTCTTCGACAAGTCGCTGGCCGGCGCACAGTCGCGCGGCATCTGGGACGATACGCCCGGTCTCATCGCCAAGGGCCGCGACTGGATCGTCAATGAGATGAAGGCTAGCGGGTTGCGCGGCCGCGGCGGCGCCGGCTTCCCGACCGGACTGAAGTGGTCGTTCATGCCCAAGCAGAGCGACGGCCGTCCGAGCTATCTGGTCATCAATGCCGACGAATCCGAACCCGGCACCTGCAAGGACCGCGACATCCTGCGCAACGATCCGCACACACTGGTCGAGGGCGCGCTGGTTGCCGGCTTCGCCATGGGCGCGGTCGCGGCCTACATCTATGTGCGCGGCGAGTTCATCCGCGAGCGCGAGGCGCTGCAGCGCGCCATCGACGAGGCTTACGCGGCCAAGCTGATCGGCAAGAACAACACGTCCGGCTACGACTTCGACGTCTATATGCATCACGGCGCCGGCGCCTATATCTGCGGCGAGGAGACGGCGCTGCTCGAAAGCCTCGAAGGCAAGAAGGGCCAGCCGCGGCTGAAGCCGCCATTCCCGGCCAATGTCGGCCTCTATGGCTGCCCGACCACCGTCAACAATGTCGAATCGATCGCGGTGGCGCCGACCATCCTGCGCCGGGGTGCGGCTTGGTTCTCGTCCTTCGGCCGGCCGAACAATGCCGGCACCAAGCTGTTCTGCGTCTCCGGCCACGTCAACAACCCGTGCACCTTCGAAGAGGCGATGTCGATCCCGTTCCGCGAACTGATCGAGACGCATTGCGGCGGCATCCGCGGCGGCTGGGACAATCTGCTGGCGGTCATTCCGGGCGGCGCTTCGGTGCCGCTGGTGCCGGCCGAGCAGATCATCGACGCGCCGATGGATTTCGACGCGCTTCGCGATCTCAAATCCGGCCTCGGCACAGCGGCCGTCATCGTCATGGACAAGTCGACGGATGTCGTGAAAGCGATCGCCAGGCTGTCCTACTTCTACAAGCATGAAAGCTGCGGCCAGTGCACGCCGTGCCGCGAAGGCACCGGCTGGATGTGGCGGGTGATGGAGCGGCTGGTGCGCGGCGAGGCACAGAAGCGCGAGATCGACATGCTGCTCGACGTCACCAAGCAGGTCGAGGGCCACACGATCTGCGCGCTGGGCGACGCGGCGGCCTGGCCGATCCAGGGCTTGATGCGGCATTTCCGCGGTGAGGTGGAACGCCGCATCGACGAGTTTTCCCGCAACGCGCACCGGGTCGAGCCGGTGATGGTGGCGGCGGAATAAGACTTCGAAATACGGGCGCAAGCCCGAGACGCAAAGCAGGGGCGGGGCATACGAAGAAACGACCAGGAGAACTCTATGGCGCCGTATTCGATACCCTATCCGTTCATGCCTGATTTGGACCAGCTCGAGAAGATGAACCAGGACCTGACCAAGATGATGCCGAAGGAGATGGCCAGCGCCGTCAACCTTCTGGCGCATCCGGTCGCGGGCGCGGCGGCGATGTCGGCGCTCGGCATCGGTTTTGCCAACCATGCCGTCGGCATGTGGATGGGCGCCTTCACCGGCGCGCTGGAGGCTTCGCAGCGCATGTTCCAGCCTTTCCTCGACGATCTCGAGGCGCAGAGCGAAGCGGCCGCCAATGCGTCCAAGGCGCGCAAGGCGACCGAGACGCTGATCGCCGAGGCGCAGACCTTTGCCAGGGACGTGACCGATATCGCGGTGAACGCGACCGAGAAGGCTCTCGACACGACCGGGGCCGATATTGTGGCCCAGCCGGCAGCGGCCGCTTTGATGCCCGAGGATTTCAGGCAGCCGAAGGCCGTCGACAAGCCGGCGAAGCCGTCGGACCTGAAGGCGATTTCGGGTGTCGGACCGAAACTGGAGAAGGTGCTCAACGGTCTCGGCATCTGGACCTATGAGCAGATCGCGGCCTGGACGTCGCAAGAGATCGCCTGGGTGGAAGATTATCTGTCGCTTGCCGGCCGCATAGGCCGCGACGACTGGACTGCGCAGGCGGCGGCGCTCGCCGCGAAGTGATTTGAAAAGCCGGGCGCGGCGCAAGCTGCGCCCGGAAGATAGATTGCGGACATCCGCGAGGGTTTGAGGCGAATGGCAAAGCTAAAGGTCGACGGGAAAGAGATCACGGTACCCGACCATTACACGCTGCTGCAGGCGGCCGAGGACGCCGGCGCGGAAGTGCCGCGCTTCTGCTTCCATGAGCGGCTGTCCATCGCCGGCAATTGCCGCATGTGCCTGATCGAGGTGAAGGGCGGCCCGCCCAAGCCGCAGGCGTCCTGCGCCATGGGCGTGCGCGACCTGCGCCCCGGCCCGAATGGCGAGCCGCCGGAAATCTTCACCAACACGCCGATGGTCAAGAAGGCCCGTGAAGGCGTGATGGAGTTCCTGCTGATCAACCATCCGCTCGATTGCCCGATCTGCGATCAGGGCGGCGAGTGCGACCTGCAGGACCAGGCGATGGCGTTCGGCGTCGATTCCTCGCGCTATCACGAGAACAAGCGCGCGGTCGAAGACAAGTATATTGGCCCGCTGGTCAAGACCGTGATGAACCGCTGCATCCACTGCACGCGCTGCGTCCGCTTCACCACCGAAGTCGCCGGCATCTCCGAGCTCGGCCTGATCGGCCGCGGCGAGGATGCCGAGATCACCACCTATCTCGAACAGGCGATGACGTCGGAGCTGCAGGGCAATGTCATCGATCTGTGCCCGGTCGGCGCGCTGACCTCCAAGCCGTTCGCCTTCCAGGCGCGGCCGTGGGAATTGACCAAGACCGAATCGATCGACGTCATGGACGCTGTGGGCTCGGCGATCCGCGTCGATTCCAGAGGTCGTGAAGTGATGCGCATCCTGCCGCGCGTCAACGAGGCGGTGAACGAGGAGTGGATCTCCGACAAGACCCGCTTCATCTGGGACGGCCTGCGCACGCAGCGCCTCGACCGCCCCTATGTGCGCAAGAACGGCAAGCTCGCGCCGGCAAGCTGGGCGGAAGCCTTCGCGGCGATCAAGGACGAGGTGTCGAAGACCGCGCCCGAGCGCATCGGCGCCATTGCCGGCGATCTCGCGGCTGTCGAGGAGATCTATGCGCTGAAGCTTCTGATGAGCGCGCTCGGATCGAAGAACATCGACTGCCGCCAGGACGGCGCCGCGCTCGATCCCTCGCTCGGCCGCGCCAGCTACATCTTCAATCCGACCATCGAAGGCATCGAACAGGCCGACGCGGTGCTGATCATCGGCGCCAATCCGCGTTTCGAGGCTTCGGTGCTCAATGCCCGCATCCGCAAGCGCTGGCGCGTCGGCAACCTGCCGGTCGGCGTGATCGGCGAGATCGGTGACACACGCTACGACTATGATCTGATCGGCGCCGGCCCGGAATCGCTGAAGGATCTCGCTGACGGCAACGGCAAATTCTTCGAGGTGCTGAGCAAGGCCACGCATCCGCTGATCATCGTCGGCCAGGGCGCGCTGGCGCGCACGGATGGCGCGGCGGTGCTCGGCCAGGCGGCAAAGCTCGCTGCCGCCGTCAATGCGGTCACGCCCGAGTGGAACGGTTTTGCGGTGCTGCACAATGCGGCGGCGCGCGTCGGCGGCCTCGACGTCGGCTTCGTGCCGGGCGAGGGCGGCAAGAACGTTGCCGGCATGCTGGGCGACACCGACGTGCTCTTCCTGCTCGGCGCCGACGAAATCGACATGGCCCGGACCGGCGGCGCCTTCGTCGTCTATATCGGCACGCATGGCGATGCCGGCGCGCATCGCGCCAACGTCATCCTGCCGGCCGCCGCCTACACCGAAAAGTCCGGCACCTATGTGAACACGGAGGGCCGTGTGCAGCAGACCAATCGCGCCGGTTTCGCTCCGGGCGAGGCGCGCGAGGACTGGGCGATTCTCAGGGCGCTGTCGGATGTGCTCGGCAAGAAGCTGCCCTTCGATTCGCTGGCGCAGCTGCGCGCCAAGCTCTATGGCGAATTCCCGCATCTCGCCCGCATCGATCAGGTGCAGGCCGGCAGCGCCGACGATATCGCCAAGGTGGCGAAGCTCGGTGGCCGTTTGAACAAGGGCACCTTCACCTCGTCGGTGAAGGACTTCTACCTGACCAACCCGATCGCGCGGGCGTCGGCCGTGATGGCTGAATGCTCGGCGCTGGCCAAGAGCGGCTTCAAGCAGGCGGCGGAATAAGCATGGACACTTTCCTCTCGATTTACGTGCTGCCGGCGCTGCTGATCCTTCTGAAGTCGGTCGTGCTGATCGTCGTGCTTTTGATCGGCGTCGCCTACCTGCTCTATGCGGACCGCAAGATCTGGGCGGCGGTGCAATTGCGGCGCGGTCCGAACGTCGTCGGTCCGTGGGGAACGCTGCAGGCCTTCGCCGACCTTCTGAAATTCGTCTTCAAGGAGCCGGTGATCCCGTCGGGCGCCAACAAAGGCGTGTTCCTTCTGGCGCCGCTGGTGTCGGCGGTACTAGCGATCTCGGCCTGGGCGGTCATTCCGGTCAATGACGGCTGGGCGATCGCCAACATCAATGTCGGCATCCTCTATGTCTTCGCCATCTCCTCGCTCGAGGTCTATGGCGTGATCATGGGCGGTTGGGCGTCCAACTCGAAATACCCGTTCCTCGGCGCGCTGCGTTCGGCCGCGCAGATGGTGTCCTACGAAGTCTCGATCGGCTTCGTCATCGTCACAGTGCTGCTCTGCGTCGGCTCGCTCAACCTCTCCGACATCGTGCTGTCGCAGCAGGACGGCCTCGGCACCAAGCTCGGCCTGCCCAACACCTTCCTCGACTGGCACTGGCTGTCGCTGCTGCCGATGTTCGTGGTGTTCTTCATCTCGGCGCTTGCCGAGACCAACCGCCCGCCTTTCGACCTGGTGGAAGCGGAATCGGAACTCGTCGCCGGCCACATGGTCGAATATTCATCGACGCCGTTCCTGCTCTTCTTCCTCGGCGAATATGTCGCCGTCGTTTTGATGTGCGCGCTGGCGACCATCCTGTTCCTTGGCGGCTGGCTGCCGCCGTTCAATTTCGCGCCCTTCACCTGGATACCGGGTGTGATCTGGTTCGTGCTGAAGATCTGCCTGATGTTCTTCATGTTCTCGATGGTGAAGGCTTTCGTGCCGCGCTACCGCTACGACCAGCTGATGCGGCTGGGCTGGAAAGTCTTCCTGCCGATCTCGCTGTTCATGGTCGTCGCCACCGCGGCCTTCCTCAAGATCACGGGGTTTGCGTGATGTCCGCTCTGGCCCAGGCCGCAAAATCGCTGCTGCTGAAGGATTTCGTCAGCGCCTTCTTCCTGTCGATGCGCCAGTTCTTCGCGCCGAAGGAAACCATCAACTATCCGCATGAGAAGGGGCCGACCAGCCCGCGCTTCCGCGGCGAACATGCGCTGCGCCGTTATCCGAACGGCGAGGAACGCTGCATCGCCTGCAAGCTGTGCGAGGCGATCTGCCCGGCGCAGGCCATCACCATCGAGGCCGGCCCGCGCCGCAACGACGGCACGCGCCGCACCGTGCGCTACGACATCGACATGGTGAAGTGCATCTATTGCGGCTTCTGCCAGGAAGCCTGCCCGGTCGACGCAATCGTCGAGGGGCCGAATTTCGAATTCGCGACCGAGACGCGCGAGGAGCTTTACTACAACAAGGAAAAGCTGCTGGCGAACGGCGATCGCTGGGAGCGGGAGCTGGCGCGCAACATCGCGCTGGACTCGCCGTATAGGTGATTAGCGTGCTTCTGCCCGTTCACGGGGAGAAGATGCCGGCAGGCAGATGAGGGGCGGCGCCAGCTTCTGGAAACTTGGCGTTACCCCCTCATCCGGCCCTTCGGGCCACCTTCTCCCCGTAAACAGGGAGAAGGAACAAGAAAGTGGACGGCGCAACGTCGTCCGTCTAAGGAACACGCGGTTTCGAACCGGAGGCGGGTCGGAGTCGAAATTTGGAACCCGGGGGAACCCATGCTGAGTGGACTAGAGGCGGCCTTTTTCTACCTCTTCGCCTTTATCGCCGTGGCGTCGGCCTTCATGGTCATTTCGTCGCGCAACCCCGTGCATTCGGTGCTCTTCCTGATCCTCACCTTCTTCAACGCCGCAGGCCTGTTCATGCTGACCGGCGCCGAGTTCCTGGCGATGATCCTGCTCGTCGTCTATGTCGGCGCGGTGATGGTGCTGTTCCTGTTCGTCGTCATGATGCTCGACGTCGACTTCGCCGAGATGAAGCAGGGCGCCCTGCAATATGCGCCGATCGGCGCACTGGTCGGGCTGATCCTGGCGGCGGAGCTGATCATCGTGCTCGGCGGCTACACATTCGCGCCGCAGCTGGCCTCGACGGTAGCCAAGGCGACGCCGGACCTCGCCACGCGTTCCAACACGGCGGCGCTCGGCGACATCCTCTATACGGACTACCTCTATTATTTCCAGATTTCCGGCCTGGTGCTGCTGGTCGCCATGATCGGCGCCATCGTGCTGACGTTGCGCCACAAGCCGGGCGTCAAGCGGCAGTCGATCGCCGCGCAGGTCGGACGCACGCCGGCGACAGGCATGGAAATCCGCAAAGTTAAAACGGGCGAGGGCATCTGAGATGGTCGTCGGCATTGCACATTACCTGACCGTATCGGCGATCCTGTTCACGCTCGGCGTGTTCGGCATCTTCCTGAACCGCCGCAACATCATCGTCATCCTGATGTCGGTCGAGCTCATCCTGCTCGCGGTCAACATCAATTTCGTCGCTTTCTCGGCGGCGCTGCACGACCTCGTCGGACAGGTCTTCGCCCTGTTCGTGCTGACGGTCGCGGCCGCCGAAGCCGCGATCGGTCTTGCCATTCTTGTCGTCTTCTTCCGCAACCGCGGCTCGATCGCGGTCGAAGACGTGAGCGCGATGAAGGGTTGACGGAAACCATCATGTATCAGGCTATCGTCTTCCTTCCGCTGCTCGGCTTCCTGATTGTCGGCCTGTTCGGCAATTCGCTCGGCGCCAAGGCTTCCGAATACATCACCTCCGGCTTCCTGGTGATCGCGGCTGTCCTGTCCTGGATCGCGTTCTTCACCGTCGGCTTCGGCCATGGCGAGGTGTTCACGGTGCCGGTGTTGCGCTGGATTCAGTCGGGCGGCATCGATGCCTCCTGGGCGCTGAGGATCGACACGCTGACGGTGGTGATGCTGGTCGTCGTCAACACGGTGTCGGCGCTGGTTCACATCTATTCGATCGGCTACATGCACCACGATCCGAACCGGCCGCGCTTCTTCGCCTATCTGTCGCTGTTCACCTTCGCCATGCTGATGCTGGTGACCGCCGACAACCTCATCCAGATGTTCTTCGGCTGGGAAGGCGTCGGTCTCGCCTCCTACCTGCTGATCGGCTTCTGGTACAAGAAGCCGTCGGCCAATGCGGCGGCGATCAAGGCTTTCGTCGTCAATCGCGTCGGCGACTTCGGCTTCGCGCTCGGCATCTTCGGCGTGTTCGTGCTGTTCGGCTCGGTCAATCTCAGCACCGTGTTTGCCAATGCGGCATCATTCCTGCCGGCCGAAGGCGCGCCGGCGAGTGCTGCCGTGCTCACCTTCCTCGGCCATGCGCTCGACAAGCAGACGGCGCTGACCGTGGTCTGCCTGCTGCTCTTCATGGGTGCCATGGGCAAGTCGGCGCAGGTGCCGCTGCACACCTGGCTGCCGGACGCCATGGAAGGCCCGACGCCGGTCTCCGCGCTCATCCACGCGGCGACCATGGTGACCGCCGGCGTGTTCATGCTGGCCAGGCTTTCGCCGCTGTTCGAGCTGTCGCATTCGGCGCTGACCGTCGTCACCTTCATCGGCGCCTTCACCGCCTTCTTCGCGGCGACCGTCGGCCTCGTCCAGAACGACATCAAGCGCGTCATCGCCTATTCGACCTGCTCGCAGCTCGGCTATATGTTCGTGGCGCTCGGCGTCGGCGCCTATGGCGCGGCGATCTTCCATCTGTTCACGCACGCCTTCTTCAAGGCGCTGCTGTTCCTCGGCTCCGGCTCGGTCATCCATGCGGTGTCCGACGAGCAGGACATGCGCAAGATGGGCGGGCTGCGCAAGCTGATCCCGACGACCTACTGGATGATGATCGTCGGCACGCTGGCGCTGACCGGCGTCGGCATCCCGGCGACGGTGATCGGCACTGCAGGCTTCTTCTCGAAGGACGCCATCATCGCGACCTCCTTCGCCAGCCACAATGCGGTCGCCGGCTTTGCCTTCATCCTGCTGGTCGTCGCCGCCTGCTTCACCAGCTTCTATTCGTGGCGCCTGATTTTCATGACCTTCCACGGCGAGCCGCGCGCCAGCCACGAGGTCATGCACCATGTCCATGAATCGCCGCCGGTGATGCTGGTGCCGCTCTATGTGCTGGCGGCTGGCGCGCTGTTCGCGGGCATCATCTTCCACGGCGCCTTCATCGGCGAGGGCTATGCCGAATTCTGGAAGGCGTCGCTGTTCACGCTGCCGGACAACCATATCCTGCACGAGATCCACGAGCTGCCGCTCTGGGTGGAACTGGCGCCATTCGTGGCCATGGTGATCGGCCTGCTGGTTGCCTGGAAGTTCTATATCCGTTCGCCGGAACTGCCCCGCAGCGTCGCCGCCAACCACCGCCTGCTCTACGCCTTCCTGCTCAACAAATGGTACTTTGACGAGCTCTACGACTTCCTGTTCGTGCAGCCGGCCAAGCGCCTCGGCAGGTTCCTGTGGAAGACCGGTGACGGCACGATCATCGACGGGCTCGGCCCCGACGGCATCTCGGCGCGCGTCGTCGACGTCACCAACCGCGTCGTCAAGCTGCAGACCGGCTACCTCTACCACTATGCTTTCGCCATGCTGATCGGCGTGGCCGCTCTCGTCACCTGGATGATGCTCTGATGACCGACTGGCCAATCCTCTCGCTGGTCACCTTCCTGCCGCTGGTTGGTGTTCTCTTCATTCTGCCGATCAGCGACGACAGCGAAAACGCGCGCCGCAACATCCGCGGCATCGCGCTTGCGACGACCACTTTCACCTTCCTGGTGTCGCTGTTCATCTGGAAAGGCTTCGACAATTCGCAGGCCGGCTTCCAGTTCGTCGAGAAATACGCCTGGCTGGATTCGGGCATTTCCTACCACATGGGCGTCGACGGCATCTCGATGCTGTTCGTCATCCTGACGACCTTCCTGATGCCGCTTTCCATCCTCGCCTCCTGGGAAGCGATCGAGAAGCGGGTCAAGGCCTATATGATCGCCTTCCTGATCCTCGAGACGCTGATGATCGGCGTGTTCTGCGCGCTCGACATCGTGTTGTTCTACGTCTTCTTCGAGGCCGGCCTGATCCCGATGTTCATCATCATCGGCGTGTGGGGCGGCAAGCGGCGCGTCTATGCCTCGTTCAAGTTCTTCCTCTACACGCTCGCCGGCTCGGTGCTGATGCTGCTCGCTATCATGGCGATGTTCTTCCAGTCGGGCACCACGGACATCCCGACACTGCTGACGCATCAGTTCCCGGCCAACATGCAGACCTGGCTGTGGCTGGCCTTCTTCGCGTCCTTCGCGGTGAAGATGCCGATGTGGCCGGTGCACACCTGGCTGCCTGATGCCCACGTCGAGGCGCCGACGGCGGGCTCGGTCATCCTGGCGGCCATCCTCTTGAAGATGGGCGGGTACGGCTTCCTGCGCTTCTCGCTGCCGATGTTCCCGGAAGCGTCGGCGATGTTCGCGCCTCTGGTGTTCACCCTCTCGGTCGTCGCCATCATCTACACCTCGCTGGTGGCGCTGATGCAGGAGGACATGAAGAAGCTGATCGCCTATTCGTCGGTCGCCCATATGGGCTTCGTGACCATGGGCATCTTCGCCATGAACCAGGAAGGCGTGCAGGGCGCGATCTTCCAGATGCTCAGCCACGGCCTCGTCTCGGGCGCGCTGTTCCTGTGCGTCGGCGTCATCTACGACCGCATGCATACGCGCGAGATCGACGCCTATGGCGGCCTCGTCAACAACATGCCGAAATACGCGACCGTGTTCATGATCTTCACCATGGCCAATGTCGGCCTTCCGGGCACCAGCGGCTTCATCGGCGAGTTCCTGACCATGCTCGGCGTGTTTCGGGTCAACACCTGGGTGGCGTTCTTCGCCGCGACCGGCGTCATCCTGTCGGCGGCCTATGCGCTCTGGCTCTATCGCCGGGTGATCTTCGGCGCGCTGACCAAGGACAGCCTGAAGAACCTGCTCGATCTTTCGCCGCGCGAGAAGGCGATCATCTATCCGCTGGTGGTGCTGGTCATCTTCTTCGGCGTCTACCCGGCGCCGGTGTTCGACGCGACGGCCCAATCGGTCAAGGCGCTCGTCACCAACGTCACCGCATCCATCAATTCCGCGCAGACCGCGGCGGCGAACTGACTGGGGAATAGACCATGACGCCGGACCTTCTCTCCAGCCTTTCGCTCTCGACGCCGGAACTGATCCTCGCTGTCGGCGCGCTGGTGCTCCTGATGATCGGAGCCTATTCGCGCTCCAACAACACCATGACGGTGACCGGCCTGGCGGTCCTCGTGCTGGTGGTGGCCGGACTCTGGCTCGCCTTCTCCGGCGGGCAAGGCGCTGCCTATGGCGGCGCCTTCGTGCAGGATGCCTTCGGCGCCTTCATGAAGATTCTGGCGCTGATCGGATCGGCGGTTTCGCTGGTCATGTCGATGCGCTTTGCGCGTCAGGAGCATTTCGACAAGTTCGAATTCCCGGTCCTGGTGCTGCTCTGCACGCTCGGCATGCTTCTGATGATCTCGGCCAACGGCATGATCGGGCTTTATCTCGGGCTCGAGCTGCAATCGCTGGCGATCTATGTGCTGGCGGCGATCAACCGCGACAATTTGCGCTCGACCGAAGCGGGCCTGAAATATTTCGTCCTCGGCGCGCTGTCCTCGGGCATGCTGCTCTACGGCATCAGCCTCGTCTATGGCTATACCGGCAACACCGGCTTCCAGGAGATCGCGACGGCCCTTGGCAGCGGCGAGCGCCAGCTCGGCCTCGTCTTCGGCCTGGTGTTCGTGCTCGCAGGCCTCGCCTTCAAGATCTCGGCCGTGCCGTTCCACATGTGGACGCCGGACGTCTATGAGGGCGCGCCGACCCCGATCACCGCCTTCCTGGCCGCGGCTCCGAAGATGGCGGCGATGGCGCTGATCGTGCGTGTCACCATGGGCGCCTTCAAGCCGATCGCTTCGGACTGGCAGCAGATCGTCGTCTTCATCTCGATCGCCTCGATGGCGCTCGGCGCGTTCGCGGCCATCGGCCAGACCAACATCAAGCGCCTGATGGCCTATTCCTCGATCGGCCATATGGGCTACGCGCTGGTCGGCCTTGCCGCCAACAGCCAGGCCGGCGTGCGCGGCGTCGCCATCTACATGCTGATCTACCTGGTGATGACGCTCGGCACCTTCGCCTTCATCTTGGCCATGCGGCGCAAGGAAGGCAATGTCGAGCAGATCAGCGACCTTTCCGGTCTCGCCTCGACCAACCCCGTCATGGCCACCATCCTCACCATCCTGATGTTCTCGCTGGCCGGCATTCCGCCGCTCGCGGGCTTCTGGGGGAAATGGTATGTGTTCCTCGCGGCCATCAACGCGCATCTCTACGCGCTGGCGATCATCGGCGTTCTGGCCTCGGTGGTGGGCGCCTACTATTACCTGCGCATCATCAAGATCATGTGGTTCGACGAGCCTGTCGGCGGTTTCGTGCCGATGGCCAGCGAGCTGCGCCTCGTGCTCGGCGTCAGCGGCGCCTTCGTGCTGTTCTACGTGCTGATCGGCGGACCGATCGGCAGCTATGCCGAAGCCGCCGCGAAGACCTTCTTCTGACGGGATGGCGTTTCGGCTGGCTCCAACCGCGGCGTCGGAGGGGTTCCGGCTCGAGGCGCATGACAGCGTCGGCTCCACCAACGCGCTGGCGTTGGAGCACGCGCGCGCCGGCGATCCCGGCAGGCTATGGGTCGTGTCGAAGAAGCAGGAGAGCGGCCGCGGCCGGCGCGGGCGCGCCTGGGCGACGCCGGAAGGCAATCTTGCGGCGACACTGCTCCTGGTCCCGGGCGGCGAGCTGCGGCTGGCAGCAACCCTTGGCTTCGTCGCGGGGCTGGCGCTGGCCGACGCGCTCGACGCCGTCGTGCCGAAAGGCCGGATCGCCGTCGCCTTGGATGGCGCGAGCCAGGGGCGCAACCGCTTCGAGCTGAAATGGCCGAATGACGTGCTGGCCTCGGGCGCCAAGCTTGCCGGAATCCTGCTGGAATCGGCGATGCTGGAAGGCGGCCGTTTCGCGGTCGCCATCGGCATCGGCGTCAATGTCGTGGCTTATCCCGAGGACTTGCCTTATCCAGCGACCTCGCTTAGCGCGCTCGGCGCAGATTGCGATGCCGAAATGCTGTTCCTGGCGCTTTCCGATGCCTGGAGCGAGAATGCTCGGATGTGGGATGACGGGCGCGGGCTCGATGCCATCAGAAAGCGCTGGCTTGCCCGCGCGGCGGGGCTTGGCGGCGAGGTTGCTGTCAGAATTGACGGCAATGTGGTGCGCGGCGTCTTCGAGACCATTGACGAGGACTGCCGTTTCGTGATCCGCGACGATGAAGGATCGGTTTTGACGATCGCGGCGGGCGACGTGCATTTCGGCGCTGTCGCCTCGGCCCGGGTATAGTTTTATTTTGCGCCGTTCCGGACGAAGTCATTGACTACGGTTTTCCCGGAATTGCTCCAACGGCTTGGCCTGACGGCCAGGAAGGAAAGAATTCATGGCGAATAGAGAAAACGCCGAACTCGTCTTCGCGCCGCTGGGTGGCGTCGGCGAGATCGGCATGAATTTCGCCCTTTACGGCTTTGGGCCCGCTGATGCGCGCGAATGGATCGTCGTCGATGTCGGCGTCACCTTTCCCGATAGCGCGCATCCCGGCGTCGATCTCATCCTGCCCGATACGCGCTTCATCGAGGAGAACATCGACGGATTGCGCGGCATCGTCATCACCCACGCGCATGAGGACCATTACGGCGCGCTGCTCGATATCTGGCCAAGGCTCAAGGCGCCGGTCTGGATGACGCCGTTCACCGCAGGCCTGCTCGAAGCCAAGCGGCAGGGCGAGCAGAACGCGCCGAAGATCCCGGCGTCGATCTACCGGGCCGGCGAGAAATTCACCATCGGACCTTTCGAGATCGAGGCCATTCCGGTGGCGCACTCGATTCCCGAACCAATGTCGCTGGCGATCACCACACCGGCCGGCACCGCATCCACACCGGCGACTGGAAGATCGACCCCGAACCGACGATCGGGCCGAAGACCGACGAAGCGCGGTTCCGCGCCTATGGCGACAAGGGCGTGCTGGCGCTGATCTGCGATTCCACCAACGCGCTGAGGGAAGGGGAGTCGCCGTCGGAAGTGGCGGTGGGCGAGGGCCTCAAGGGCGTCATCGAGAAGGCCAAGGGCCGCGTCGCGGTCACCACTTTCTCCTCCAATGTCGGGCGCATCGTCTCGATAGCGCGCGCGGCGCGCGATGCCGGCCGGCAGTGCCTGGTACTCGGCCGCTCGCTGAAGCGCGTCATCGATGTGGCGGGCGAGCTCGGCTACATGGACGGCCTGCCGGAGTTCATCGCCGAGGAAGACTATGGCTATATCCCGCGCGAGAACCTGGTGATCATCTGCACCGGCAGCCAGGGCGAGCCGCTCGCCGCGCTGGCCAAGCTGTCGCGCGACGAGATGAAGTCGGTGGCGCTGACGGCCGGCGACACGGTGGTGTTTTCCTCGCGTACCATTCCCGGCAACGAGAGGGCGATCCTGGAAATCAAGAACCGGCTGATCGACCTCGGCATGAAGATCATCGAGGATGGCGACGCGCTTGTGCATGTGTCGGGCCATCCGCGCCGCAGCGAATTGCGCAAGATGTATGAATGGGTGCGGCCGCAGATCGGCGTTCCCGTGCATGGCGAGGCGGCGCATCTGGTGGCGCAGGGCTCGCTGATGTCGATGTCAGGCATCGGCCAGGTGGCGCAGGTGCGCGACGGCGACATGCTCAGACTCTGGCCCGGCCCGGCGACGATCATCGACCAGCTGCCGTTCGGCCGTCTCTACAAGGACGGGTACTTGATCGGCACCGACCAGGCGATGGGCATACGCGACCGCCGCAAGCTCTCCTTCGCCGGCCATGTCGCGGTCAATGTCGTGCTCGACGACAAATACGAGCTTGCCGGCGATCCCGACCTGGTGGCGATCGGCGTGGCCGAGGCGGATGCCAGCGGCGAGACGCTGGAAGACCTGATGCTCGATGCGGCAATCGGCGCGGTGGACTCCATTCCGCGCCAGCGTCGAAAAGACCTTGACCTGGTGCAGGAAGCCGTGCGCCGCGCCGTGCGCGCCGCCGCCAACGAGGCCTGGGGCAAGAAGCCGCTGGTGACGGTGTTCGTCACGCGGTGACGAATAAGGGAATAGGGGAGTAAGGCAGTAAGGCAGCAAGGGAGGAACGAGTACTCGCTTTCTTCAATCTTGTTTTCCCTACTTCCTTACTGCCTTACTCCCCTAAAAGCGGAGCGCTTTATGCTTGGACGCCTGAACCATGTCGCGCTTGCCGTGCCGGATTTGGCTGCGGCGTCGGCCGCCTATCGCGATATGCTGGGCGCGCGATTGAGTCCGCCGCAGGCGCTGCCGGAGCATGGCGTGACGGTGGTGTTCGTCGATGTCGGCAACACGAAGATCGAGTTGCTGGAGCCGCTGGGCGATGCCTCGCCGATCGCGGCGTTTCTCGAGAAAAACCCTTCGGGCGGCATGCACCATGTCTGCTACGAGGTCGACGATATCCTGGCCGCGCGCGATCATTTGAAGCAAGGCGGCGCCCGCGTGCTGGGCGACGGCAACCCGAAGATCGGCGCGCATGGCAAGCCGGTGCTGTTCCTGCATCCCAAGGATTTCTTCGGCACGCTTGTCGAGCTGGAGCAGGCATGAACTGGGTCCTGTTCGCGGCGCTGTTCTTCGTCACCTGGTGGCTGGTGCTGTTCATCGTCCTGCCGTTCAGCCTGCGCACGCAGGACGACGACAGGGATGTCACGCTTGGCACGGTTTCCAGCGCGCCGCGCGGGCCGCATATGCGGCGCGCCTTCCTGCGCGCGACGGTCGTGACGGTGGTCGTGATGGGTATTCTCTACGGCCTGACGATGGGCCTGGGGTTCAGCTTCGACGACATCATGCGGATCATGCCGGACTTTAGTCCGAATACCCATCACTGACGCCGAGGACACAGTCTCCGCAAGTATTGCGAAGCATGCGCGCAGGGGTTGAGATCGGAAGCCGGCTTCCGATTTTCGCGAGCGCGGGACTGTCAAGCTGTTTGGCAGAGGGCTGGGCTAAGCAGATGATTGCACAAAAAAAATGCAAGGCACGAGGCCTTGCAATTTAAACGCGTCCGATCCGTTTCCGGTGTCCGGCGGCAGCGAGTTACCGCGCCTAGATCGCATCCTCCCAAGACTTTGACCGCGTAGGAGAGCAGATTTTTCTCCGCCCTCTCGGTTATCGGCGCACACTAGACCAAGGCAGGTGAAAATGTCACGAAGAATTTTGCCCGGAAACGGGCAATATCGTGCTGCACTGCACAATAGTGCGGCAAGGCTTGCTTGTGAATCGATCAAAAAGCCATTTGCGGCACTTTGCGGCCAAAATCGCCTTTTTGGTAAGGAGCAGAAGGCCCGATACTTTGGGGCACTCGGGTTTCCATTCGGCCATGAAATGGCTATGAAGCCCGGGCAAGCAGCCTCGGTTGCGCCGATTCCCCCGCGCCGCCATTTTCATTCACGGACCAGTCCATGCGTTTGTCGCGCTACTTCCTGCCCATCCTCAAAGAAAACCCCCGCGAGGCCGAGATCGTCTCGCACCGGCTGATGCTGCGCGCGGGCATGATCCGCCAGCAGGGGCAGGGCAGTTTTTCGTGGCTGCCATTGGGCAAGCGCGTGCTGGACAAGGTTTGCCAGATCATCCGCGAGGAGCAGAACCGCGCCGGCGCGCTGGAAATCCTGATGCCGACCATCCAGTCGGCGGATCTTTGGCGCGAGAGCGGCCGCTACAACGACTACGGCAAGGAGATGCTGCGCATCAAGGATCGGCAGGATCGCGACATGCTCTACGGTCCGACCAACGAAGAGATGGTCACCGAGATCTTCCGCGCCTACGTCAAGTCCTACAAGGACCTGCCGCTCAATCTCTACCACATCCAGTGGAAGTTCCGCGACGAGGTGCGTCCGCGCTTCGGCGTCATGCGCTCACGCGAGTTCCTGATGAAGGACGCCTATTCCTTCGACCTCGGTTTCGAAGGCGCCAAGGCCGCCTACAACCGCATGTTCGTCTCCTATCTCAGGACCTTCACACGCATGGGCCTGCAGGCCATTCCGATGCGCGCCGACACCGGCCCAATCGGCGGCGACCTCAGCCACGAGTTCATCATCCTGGCCGAGACCGGCGAGAGCCAGGTGTTTTGCGACCGCGCCTATCTCTCGCTCGACGTGCCTGGCGCGAACACCAACTTCTCCGACGATGCCGAGATCGGCGGCATCGTGCAGAAGTGGACGACGCCTTACGCGGCCACCGACGAAATGCATGACGAGGCTGCCTGGGAGAAAGTCGCCGAAAGCGACCGGCTTTCGGCCCGCGGCATCGAGGTCGGCCATATCTTCCATTTCGGCGAGAAATACTCCAAGCCAATGAACGCCAAGGTGACCGGCCCCGACGGCAAGGACCATTATGCGTCCGGCGGTTCCTACGGCATCGGCCCGTCGCGCCTGGTCGCGGCAATCATCGAGGCGAGCCATGACGAGAACGGCATCATCTGGCCGGAGGCGGTGGCGCCCTTCGACATCGGCCTGATCAACATGAAGGTCGGCGACGCCGAATGCGACCGCGTCTGCGATGAGCTCTATGCGGCGCTGACCTCGGCCGGCAAGGACGTGCTCTATGACGACACCGACCAGCGGCCCGGCGGCAAATTCGCCACCGCGGATCTGATCGGCCTGCCGTGGCAGGTGATCGTCGGTCCGCGCGGCGTGGCGGCGGGCGAGGTCGAGATCAAGAATCGCAAGTCGGGCGAGCGCGAGACGCTGCCGATCGCCGAGGCCAGGAAACGCCTGGGTATCGCCGCATGAGCGAGGCGGCGACAGCGGCCAGGTCAGGGGCGGGCGCCTTTTCCGGCTTCGAACGCATGGTGGCGTGGCGCTATCTGCGCTCGCGGCGCAAGGAGACGGTGATCTCGGTCATCGCCTCCATCTCCTTCCTCGGCATCATGCTCGGCGTCGCGACGCTGATCGTCGTCATGGCGGTGATGAACGGTTTTCGCGCCGAGCTGCTCACCCGTATCCTTGGCGTCAACGGCCATCTCATCGTGCAGCCGCTCGATTCGCCGCTGGAGGACTACGCCCAGGTAGCGAGCCGCATCAACGGCGTCTCAGGCGTCAAATACGCCATCCCGCTGATCGACGGCCAGGTGCTGGCGCAAGGCAATGTCGGCGGCGGCACGGGCGCCCTGGTGCGCGGCATCCGCGGCGAGGACCTCGGCAAGATCTCGATCGTTTCCAGCAACATCAAGCAGGGCACGCTCGACGGTTTCGACACCGGCGAGGGCGTGGCGATCGGCAAGCGCATGGCGGAAAGCCTCGGGCTGGTGCTCGGCGACACCATCACGCTGATCTCGCCGGACGGCGACGTAACGCCGCTCGGCACGACGCCGCGCATGAAGGGCTACAAGGTGGCGGCGATCTTCGAGGTCGGCATGTCGGAATATGACAGCTCGATCGTCTACATGCCGTTTTCGGAAGCGCAGCTCTATTTCAACATGGACGGGCGCGCGCAGACCATCGAGATCTATGTCGACAATCCCGACAATGTCGATGCGCTGAAGCCGCTGGTCGAGCAGGCGGCGCAGCGGCCGGTCGACCTCGTCGACTGGCGCCAGCGCAACGAGACCTTCTTCTCGGCGCTGCAGGTCGAGCGCAACGTCATGTTCATGATTCTCACGCTGATCGTGCTGGTGGCGGCGCTCAACATCATTTCGGGCCTCATCATGCTGGTGAAGGACAAGGGCCACGACATCGCCATCCTGCGCACGATGGGCGCCTCGCGCGGCGCGATCCTGCGCATCTTCCTGATGACGGGGGCGGCGATCGGCGTCACCGGCACGCTCGCCGGCGTGCTGCTCGGCGTCGTCATCTGCATCAACATCGAATCGATCCGCCAGTTCTTCTCGTGGATGACCGGCAGGATCCTGTTCAACCCAGAGCTCTATTTTCTCAGCCAGCTGCCGGCGAAGATGGATCCGCGCGAGACGACCTATGTCGTCATCATGGCGCTGGGCCTGTCCTTCATTGCGACGGTGTTTCCGGCCTGGCGGGCCGCCCGGCTCGATCCGGTCGAAGCCTTGAGGTACGAATGATGGCCGAAGCCATTATCGAGCTGAAGGGCGTCGAGCGGCACTATGTCCAGGGGCCGCGCAAGCTCACCATTCTGAACGGCGCCGACTTTTCGCTGAGGCGCGGCGAGATGGTGGCGCTGGTGGCGCCATCGGGTTCCGGCAAGTCGACCTTGCTGCATACGGCGGGACTGCTGGAGCGGCCCGATGCTGGCGACGTGATCCTCGCCGGCCGCGCCTGTGGCCGGCTCTCCGACGAAGAGCGAACCGCGATCCGCCGCAACGATATCGGCTTCGTATACCAGTTCCATCATCTGCTGCCGGAATTCTCGGCGCTCGAGAACATCATGATGCCGCAGCTGATCAAGGGGCTTCCTCCCAAGGAGGCGTCGGAGCGGGCGGCACAGCTTCTGGATTACATGCAGATCGGCAAGCGCGCGCAGCACCGGCCGGCCGAGCTTTCCGGCGGCGAGCAGCAGCGTGTCGCCATCGCCCGCGCCGTCGCCAATGCGCCGCTGGTGCTCCTGGCCGACGAGCCGACCGGCAATCTCGATCCGACGACCGCCTCCTATGTCTTCGACGCGCTGGAAGCGCTGGTCCGGCAATCGGGGCTGGCGGCGCTGATCGTCACCCACAACCACGAGCTAGCCTCGCGCATGGACCGGCGGGTGACGCTGGCCGAGGGCAAGGT
>NZ_RZRX01000489.1:0-2142 GCF_003997405.1 Mesorhizobium sp. M2A.F.Ca.ET.042.01.1.1 | reverse complement strand
GGTGAACTGGCTGCCGTCGGAGACGAACAGGTTCTTGATGTCGTGCGACTGGCCGTGCTTGTTGACGACGCCGTCCTCCGGCTTCTCGCTCATCCGATTGGTGCCGAGATTGTGAGTCGATGGATAAGGCGGCGTCGGAAAGGTCCTGGTGGCGCCGACAGCGGCGTAAAGCGCCTGGCCTTGCTTGTAGGCATGGTCGCGCATCGCCGTGTCGTTGGGGTGATCGTCGAAATGGACGTCGGCGATCGGCATGCCGTGCTCGTCCTTTTCGCCCTTGTGCAGCGTGATGCGGTTCTCCTCGCGCGGCATGTCCTCGCCGACGATCCACAGGCCCGCCATATGGTCGTAATGGTCGAGCGCCGTGGTGAAGGAGCGGCCCCAGCCGCCGGGATTGAGGAAGGCCGCCATGAACGGCAGGCCGAGCGAAAGCGTCTCCATCTCGTAGCCGCCGACGAAACCGCGCGACGGATCGTGGCGCGCCTCGTCGCGGATGATGCCGGCCATCGTGGTGCCGCGATACATGTGCACCGGCTTGTCGAAGATCGCGTAGACCGAGCCGGTGGTGTGGCGCATGTAGTTCTTGCCCACCTGTCCCGACGAGTTGGCGAGCCCGTGCGGGAACTTGCTCGATTCCGAATTGAGCAGCAGGCGCGGGCTCTCGATCGAATTGCCGGCGACGGCGACGATGCGAGCCTTCTGTTCCTGCAGCTTGCCGTCCTTGTCGGCATAGACGACGCCGGTCACCTTGCCGGTAGCGTCATGGTTGATCTTGATCACCATCGAATTCGGCCGCACCTCCAGATGCCCGGTCGCTTCGCCCTTCGGGATTTCGGTGTAGAGCGTCGACCATTTGGCGCCCCATTTGCAGCCCTGGAAGCAGAAGCCGGTCTGCTGGCAGGAATTGCGGTCGTCGCGCTGCACCGAATTGATCGCCATGTTGCCGGTGTGGCATTCCTTGTAGCCGAGCTTGTCGGCGCCGGCCTTGAGCACCTTGAAATTGTTGTTGCCCGGCAGCCGCGGCCAATTGTTGGTGCCGGTGACGCCCATCTTGGCTTCGGCCTTGGCGTAATAGGGCTCCATCTCGGCCAGCGTTACCGGCCAGTCGAGGAGGTTCGCGCCCTTGACCTTTCCGTAGGTCGTGGCCGCCTTGAATTCATGCTCCTGGAAGCGCAGCGAGGCGCCCGCCCAGTGCGTGGTCGAACCACCGACCGATTTCACGATCCAGGCCGGCAGGTTCGGGAAATCCTTGGCCACGCGCCAGTCGCCCGAGGTGGTGCGCTTGTCCTTCCAGGCGAGCTGGGCAAAGGAATCCCACTCGTCGTTGATGAAATCCTCATATTCGTGGCGTGCGCCCGCCTCGAGGATGACGACGTCGATGCCTTTCTGCGCCAGCTCGTTGCCGAGCGTACCGCCGCCGGCGCCGGAGCCGATGATGACGACCACGCCATCGTTCTTGAGATCAAATGATGCTGCCATGGTTTCCTCCCATGAAATCGGTCGAAATGCGGTTCAGGACAGAGCGGCCTACAGCCACTCGATGTCGTTGAAGCCGCGCGCGATGTAGCCACCCTTGGAATAGGACTCGCCCTCATAGCCAAAGATCGGCCACAGCTCCTTCTGGTTGTAGAGGCTGACGACGAGGCCGCCGCGCACCGCCTGGAAGAAGGGCGTCTTCTCGATGCCGGCGAGCAGCGCGACCCGCTGCTCTTCCCAGCCGATCCCGCGATAACCGCCCTTGCCGGCCTTCTTGTCGAGCTCGGCGATGCCCTTCTCGATCAGTTCCTTGTGGGCCGGGTCCTTGGCCGCCGTCTCGTCATGGCCCTTGACGGCAATGGCGTAGTATTTGTCCGGCACCTGGTCGTGCGGATAGACGTCGCGCGCCACCTGGATCAGCGTCGCCATCGTCTCGGGCTTCAGCGCCGAGGTTTCGAGACCCCAAGCGTGTTCGGGGCTGATGACGGCGCTGCCGGAGATGATGAGCAGCGCGCCGGCGCCGCCGCGCTTGAGAAGCTCTCGCCGCGAAAGCCCGGCTTTCTTCTCATAAACTGTAACCATGATTTCCTCCCTGCTTGCTGTTCGCGCCCCTGAGGGCGCCGTTGCTGGCGCCGCGCCTCTCCGCGGCGGAATGTCCCCTATTGGAAG
>NZ_RZRX01000488.1:0-2190 GCF_003997405.1 Mesorhizobium sp. M2A.F.Ca.ET.042.01.1.1 | reverse complement strand
CACCGAAGAACGCCACCAACTCATTCGCGATCAGCTTGCGGCGGACGGAAAGGTGCTGGCCGGCGAACTCGCCAGCCGTTTCGGCGTCTCGGAAGACACGGTGCGCCGCGATCTCAGGGAGTTGGCCAAGGCCGGGCAGCTGCGCCGCGTCTATGGCGGCGCGGTCGCCTCGGCGCCGTTTGCCGCCGCGACGCTCAGCCAGCGCAGCGGGCATGCGGTCGAGGAAAAGACGCGCCTGGCGAAAGCGGCAGTGGGGCTGCTCGTGGCGGGGCAGTCCCTGTTCATCGATGGCGGCACGACCAATGAAGCCATCGCCAGGGCAATCCCGCGCGATATGGAACTGACCATTGCCACCAATTCGCTGGGCGTCGCCTCGGCGCTGGTCGATCGTCCTCTGGTCGAACTGATCGTGCTCGGCGGCCGCTATGTTCCCGATCTCGGCACCTGCGTGGGCGCCGATACGCTGGCCGCCGTGGCCCAGCTTGGCGCCGATCTGTTCTTTCTGGGCTCCTGCGGTCTGGATGCCGCGCGCGGCGTCACCGCCTTCGATTCGGCCGAAGCTGAGGTGAAACGCGCCATGGCGAAAAACAGCGCCGGCATCGTCATTGCCGTCACCAGCGACAAGCTTGCGACTGCTGCGCCGTATCGTGTCGCCGGCGCCGATGCGATCCGCCATCTCGTGGTGGAAAAGACCGCGCCTGCCGCCACGCTCGCCGATTTCCAAAGCCAGGGCGCGCAAATTCACTTTGCCTGAGCAGAAGCGCTCCTGTGTGACCGCTTGCCTTGACAAAGCCGGCCTCTCATGCGCTTTTCGCGCCAATTTTCGAGCCGGGCTGGTGCCCGCAATTTCCGGACTTTACCCATGACCACGCATCGTTACCGCAGCCACACTTGTGCCCAGTTGAGAAAGAGCGACGTCGGCAATTCGGTCCGCCTGTCGGGCTGGGTGCACCGCGTGCGAGACCATGGCGGGCTGCTCTTCATCGATTTGCGTGACCACTACGGCCTGACCCAGATCGTCGCCGATCCGGATTCGCCGGCCTTCAAAGTGGCCGAGACCGTGCGCGGCGAATGGGTGATCCGCGTCGACGGCGAGGTCAAGGCGCGGCTGCCGGAGACGGTAAACGCCAACCTGCCGACCGGCGAGATCGAGATTTTCGCGCGCGAGATCGAGGTGCTGTCGGCCGCCAAGGAACTGCCGCTGCCGGTGTTCGGCGAGCCGGAGTACCCGGAAGACATCCGTTTGAAATACCGCTTTCTCGACCTGCGCCGCGAGACGCTGCATCGGAATATCGTGGCGCGGACAAAAATCATCGCCGAGATGCGCAAGCGCATGGGCGAGGTCGGCTTCACCGAGTTCTCGACGCCGATCCTGACTGCGTCCTCGCCGGAAGGCGCGCGCGACTTCCTGGTGCCGTCGCGCATCCATCCCGGCACCTTCTATGCGCTGCCGCAGGCGCCGCAGCAGTATAAGCAGCTGATCATGGTGTCCGGCTTCGACCGTTATTTCCAGATCGCGCCCTGCTTCCGCGACGAGGATCCGCGCGCCGACCGGCTGCCGGGCGAATTCTACCAGCTCGACCTCGAGATGAGCTTCGTCGAGCAGGACGACGTGCTCTCCACCATGGAGCCGGTGCTTCGCGGCGTCTTCGAGACATTTGCCAACGGCAAGCCGGTAACCCAGAAATTCCGCCGCATTCCCTATGACGAGGCGATGCGCACCTATGGCTCCGACAAGCCGGACCTGCGCAACCCGATCGAGATGCAGGCGGTCTCGGATCATTTCCGCGATTCCGGCTTCAAGGTCTTTGCCAACATCCTGGCCAACGATGCGAAGGCCGAGGTCTGGGCCATTCCGGCCAAGACCGGCGGCAGCCGCGCCTTTTGCGACCGCATGAACTCCTGGGCGCAGAGCGAGGGCCAACCGGGCCTCGGCTACATCTTCTGGCGCAAGGAAGGCGAAAAACTCGGAGGCGCCGGTCCGATTGCCAAGAACATCGGCGAGGAGCGCACCGAGGCGATCCGCCAACAACTCGGCCTTGCCGATGGCGATGCCGCCTTCTTCGTCGCGGGCGATCCGAAGAAGTTCGTTACCTTCGCGGGCGCTGCGCGCACCCGCGCCGGCGAGGAGCTGAACCTCGTCGATCGCGAGCGGTTCGAGCTGTGCTGGATCGTGGGCTTCCCGTTCTT
>NZ_RZRX01000487.1:0-2213 GCF_003997405.1 Mesorhizobium sp. M2A.F.Ca.ET.042.01.1.1 | reverse complement strand
CTGCTGCTTTCATTGTCTGCCATGGGTTTCTCCTTTGTGCCCCTTGCAACGGTCGGAACCATGCGGCCTTCCGACCGTTGCAAGGGGCACAAAGGAGAAACCCATGGCAGACAATGAAAGCAGCAGCGGTGGCGCAGCAAACGGCGCCGGCACCTCGAGCACCAGCCCAGCCAGCGAAGCGCGTCCCCGTAACGCCGCTTCGCGCAGCAGCGGCGCGTCGCGCAGTGGCGCGGCATCGCGCGGCAACGCCAGGGCATCCGAAGCGGCGATGAAGAAGCAGATCGCGGAATTGAAGCGCGAGGTGAACCGCCTGAACCGCGCGCTTTCCGAGCAGGCCGAGGAAGCGTCCGAGAGCGCGCAGGGCTGGTACCAGAGCGCGGCAGACCGTGCATCGAACCTCTATAGCGGTGCGGCCGACCGCGCGTCGAACCTCTACAGCGGCGCCTCCGGCCGCGCGTCGCGCGCGGCAAGCCAGTTGCGCAGCCAGGCGCAAAGCGTTTCTGAAACCGTGCAGCAGAATCCGGGCACCTTCTCGACGGCCATGCTGATCGGCGGCCTTGTCGGGCTGCTGGCCGGCATGGCGATCAGCCGGACCCCGGACCCCGAGCCGGACTGGCTGCATCGCTGGCGCAGATAGGCATTTCCGGCCCGGCTCGAGCCGCCGGGCCGATCAACGGTAGTAAGCGAAGGCTGCCTTGCGGCGGCCGCGCGGAGAGAAGGCCGGGCCGGCGCGCCCGGCCTTCTCTTTTGGATGCCGGGCTTTTCATTTCAAGGTTGTGTCGTCCCCACCCTTTTGCTGTGGCCGGTTGTCCCGGACTGGTCATTAGCCGGAGCTTATGGGATCATGCGCCGGGGAATCGCGGAGAGCAGCATGGACAGACCTGCCATGGCATCCGTCTTTCGGATGCGGCATGTGCCTGCAAGCATTTCGGGCGTTCGCAGCCTTGGCAGAGGCCAGGCCGATCCGTTCTTTCATTCGAGACCACTCGGCGAGGCGATCCGTTTCATCGCCCAGGCCGACGGCCAGTACGACCTCAGCGCCGTCGCCATCTTCTACGGCGACCGCCAGACGCCGCCGCTGGGCAACCGCGAGATCAAGCAGCTCTGGAGCGAATATGGCGAGCGGCTGATGGAGGCGTAGGCGGCGCAGGCTTTCCGCCGGATCGGAAACGCCGCTCATGCGTTCTTGTGGCGAGGTCAATGGGAGGAACGCCATGAACGTCGCCAATCTCCAACTCGAGGGCCTGCTGATGGCCGTCGCAGCGATCAACCACGTGCTGGTCAAGAAAGGTGTGCTCACCGTCGAGGAAATCGATATCGCGCTGCGCAAGGCCGAGGCCGGCGAGACCGGCGAGGAGCGCTCGGAGGCGATCTCGGCCTCGAACCGCGACGCCATCAATTTCCCGATCCGCCTGCTCGAGCTCGCCAACCAGTGCCAGCCCGAGGCGGACATGCCGTCCTTCTCGAAACTGGCGCGCATGGTCGGCCAGATGAAGGAGCCATATAACGACCAGATGTGAGGGGGAGGTCACGCCCTCCCCGGCCAGCCCTGGCGCAGGGCCAGCACGCTGCCCGGGCCGTGCGCCGCGGCGTAGAGCAGGCCGGCGGCGAAGGGGAAGTGCGACATGAAGGCGCCGAACTCGGCCTGGTTCCCGGCCCAGTGCGACGGGCCATGGAAGGCAAAGCCGAGGAATACGACATAGACCGCGCCGATCAGCGCCAGCGGCGTCATGAAGGCGCCCGTCAGGAAGGCGATCACCAGCAGCGTCTCCAGGATCGCCGCGCACCAGGCTAGGAACAGCGGGAACGGGAAGCCGGCGGCGGCGATGTAGCCGGCGGTGGCGCCCATATCCATCAGCTTGAAGGCGACGCCCATGGCGAACATGGCGGCGAAAATCAGGCGAGCGATGAGAATGGCGGCGGTCTGGCAGGTCGATTGGGTTTCCACGAGTGTCCCTCCGGTTGAAGTGGTCGATGTGCTCCAAGGACGGATGGAGGAAGAGGATTCCGACAGGGGGTGGGAAAATTGTTGGGCGGAGGTGCGCCGCCTTTCCCTTCTCCCCCTGTGAGGGTTTTGCATGGGAGCCGATATTTAGCGCACGAGGCAGATGGGCGTTTTTTGAAAGGCGCTCTGGCCGCTTTGGCGGGTTGTTTTGCCTCGCTCTTGAGGCCTCAGGCCGCCTTGGCAGTGGATTTTGGGCGGACTGCGCCTC
>NZ_RZRX01000486.1:0-2214 GCF_003997405.1 Mesorhizobium sp. M2A.F.Ca.ET.042.01.1.1 | reverse complement strand
ACGCTATAGAGGCTGTCGTTTCAGGCCGCCCGCGCGGCATTTCAAGGGAAAAGAACATGGCCAATGTGGTGGTCGTCGGCTCGCAGTGGGGCGACGAAGGCAAAGGCAAGATCGTCGACTGGCTGTCGGAACGGGCCGACGTGGTCGTGCGCTTCCAGGGCGGCCACAATGCCGGCCATACGCTGGTCGTCGACGGCAAGGTCTACAAGCTGTCGCTGCTGCCCTCCGGCGTGGTCAGGCAAGGCAAGCTCTCGATCATCGGCAATGGCGTAGTGTTCGATCCGCATGCTTTCGTGGCCGAAGCCAAGAAGCTCAAGGACCAGGGCGTGGAGGTCACGCCGGAGCGCCTGAAAATAGCCGAAAACACCGCGCTTATCCTGTCGCTGCACCGGGAGCTGGATGGATTCCGCGAAGATGCCGCCTCGAATTCCGGAACCAAGATTGGCACGACCCGCCGTGGCATCGGCCCTGCCTATGAGGACAAGGTGGGCCGGCGGGCGGTGCGGGTGATGGACCTGGCGGATTTGGAAACGCTCCCCTTGAAGGTCGACAGGCTGCTGACGCACCACAACGCGCTGCGCCGCGGACTCGGCCATCCGGAAGCGACGCATGAGGCGATCATGCAGGAGCTGACCTCGGTGGCCGGCGAGATCCTGCCTTACATGGACCGGGTCTGGAAGGTGCTCGACGACAAACGCCGCGCCGGCGAGCGCATCCTGTTCGAGGGGGCGCAGGGCACGCTGCTCGACATTGACCACGGCACCTATCCCTTCGTCACCTCGTCCAACACGGTAGCGGGTCAAGCCGCTGCCGGTTCCGGCGTCGGTCCCGGCGTCATCGGCTATGTGCTCGGCATCACCAAGGCCTATACGACGCGCGTCGGCGAGGGGCCGTTCCCGACCGAGCAGAAGAACGAGATCGGCGAGTTCCTCGGCACGCGCGGCCACGAGTTCGGCGTCGTCACCGGCCGCAAGCGCCGCTGCGGCTGGTTCGACGCCGTGCTGGTACGCCAGGCCGTTGCCGTCAACGGCATCAAGGGCATCGCGCTCACCAAGCTCGATGTGCTCGACGGGCTGGACGAGATCAAGGTCTGCACCGGCTATCGGCTCGACGGCGAGACGATCGATTACTTGCCGGCCAGCCAGGGCGCGCAAGCGCGGGTCGAGCCCATCTACGAGCCGCTCGAAGGCTGGAAGGGGACCACCGCCGGCGCCAGGAGTTGGAACGATTTGCCGGCGCAAGCCGTCAAATATGTCCGCTATATCGAGGAGCTGATCGGCGCCCCGGTGGCGCTGCTTTCCACCAGCCCCGAACGGGAAGACACGATACTTGTGACCGATCCGTTTCAAGACTAGTTTCACAGCCCTTCCCGGCGTTACGGCTGATTTGCGGCCGGTGGGAAAAGAATGCAGGTCACCTGACGCATGGCAGATTTCATCGCCGTTCTGAAAAAGACGATCGACAATCTCAGCGAGAACACGCCGGAGATGCGGTCGAAGGTCTATGACAAGGCGCGAGCGACAATCGCCAAGAAGCTTGCCGATCGCGTTCCGCCATTGGCGCCTTCGGTCGTCGATCAACAGAAGCGCACGCTTGAAGACGCCATCTCCAGCGTCGAGCGCAGTTATGCCAAAAGCGTTCCCGCCGCCGATCCGCTGGCGGAGTTGGAGCATATCTTCTCCTCCATCGACCGCAACAGGAATCAGCCGACCCACTCCCGCCAGCCGGTGGCGCCCGCAGTGCCGGCGCCTGCCAAGCCGGATCCGTTCAAATCAGAACCCCTCAAGCCGCCGCCTGCGCCAGCCAGGACCGAACCGAGCTGGCAAAGCAAGACGGAGCCCGCACCGCAAAACCCCGTGAAGGCCGAGCCGGCCTGGCAAAGCACGGCAAGGACGGAGCCGAGCTGGCAGGCCGCGGCAAAGCAGGAGCCTGCCTGGCAGAAGGCGCCGCCACCGCCGATGCCGTCGCCGCGCGAGGACGATGTCGGCCTCGCTGGCATGGACGCCGCCGATGCCGACGACGGCAGCGATGTCTTTGCCAATGACGAGCAGCCGGCGGCCGATACTTTCCAACGGCTGCGGCCTCAGCAGCCGCGGCGCAGGCGCGGCTATGGCGGCCTGATCGCTGCCGTCATCGCGCTTTTGGTGCTGGCGGGCGGCGGTTACGGCATATGGCTGAACAAGACTGCGTTCGGCTCGCTCTTTGGCCTTGGCG
>NZ_RZRX01000485.1:0-2227 GCF_003997405.1 Mesorhizobium sp. M2A.F.Ca.ET.042.01.1.1 | reverse complement strand
GTAGTAGATCTGGGTGAAGAAGCCAGCGCCTTTCGGCCATGCGGCGGCGATCGGCAGCCAGCGCAGCCACACCCCGAAGATCAGGATCAGGATGATGCCGGTCACGAATTCCGGCAGCACCGTCACCGACAGGCCGCCGAGGCTGATGATGCGGTCGAGCGGCCGGTTGAGGTTGAGCGCGGCAATGACGCCGCCCAGAATGCCGATCGGCACCACCAGCACGAAGGCGATCAATGCCAGCTTCAGCGAATTGCCCAGAGCATCGATGACGAAGGGGGCGACCGGCGCGCGGAAAATGTAGGACGTGCCCATGTCGCCATGCAGGAAATTCCAGATCCATGTGCCGTACTGGACGAGCAGCGGGCGGTCGATGCCGAGCGAGTGGTTGAGCGCATCGACGGCGCGCTGGTCGGCGAACGGCCCCAATATGGCGCGCCCGACATTGCCCGGCAGCACCTGGCCGCCAAGGAAGACCATGACGCTGAGCAAAAACAGCGTGACGAGCGACAGGGCCAGGCGCCGGACGAGGAAGACGAGGATGGCGAATACTCCTATTGGAGCCGGCTCTCCGTGGAGAGCCGGCTGTCAGGGATATGCTTGTTCGCTCTCGTCAGGCCTTCGACGCCTTGTCGAGGAACAACTGCGACATGGCGGTGGGCTGCACGCCCGTCACGCCTTTCGCCGTCGCCGTCAGGTAATCGTAGAAATAGCCCAAGACCACCGGCGTTTCCTCGAGCAGCAGCTTCTGGATCTTGCCGGCGGTGGCCTTCTGCGCCTCGAGGTCGAGGGCCGCGATATAGCTCGCCGCCATCTGGTCGTAGTCCTTGTTCTTGAAGTGGGCGGCATTCCAGGTGCCGTCGCTCTTCAAGGGGGCCGCCAGATAGACGTTGGGCACGCCGCGGTGGCCGTAGTCGGTGATGCCCATCGCCGAATCCAGCCAGTTCGACTTGCCGAACACGGCATCGCCGTAATAGGCGCCCTGGTCGAGGATGTTGAGCTCGAGCTCGATGCCGATTTCCTTCACCCAGTTCTGGATGAGCTGGGCGTATTCCGGAATTTCCAGATAGCGCTCGGTGGTGAGCGTCATCTTGAAGCCCTGGGCGAGGCCGGCCGCTTCCATCAGCTGCTTGGCCTGGGCGATGTCCTGCTTGCGCTGCGGCACGCTGGTGTCTGTCGAGGGGTAGACGGCGGCGAACGGGCTGTCGTTGCCCAGTGCTGCGCGTCCCTTCATCAGGCCGGCGGCGAGTTTCTCGCGGTCGAGGCAGAGCGCGATGGCGCGGCGCACGCGCGCGTCCTTCGTCGGGCCCTCGTCGCAGTGCATATGCAGCTGCTGATGAGCGGATGACTTCAGGCTGATGATCTCGAAATTCGGATCGTTGAGGAGCGCAACGCCGGCCAGCACAGGCATCTGGTTGATGATGTCGATCTGGCCGCCCTGCAGCGCCAGGATTTGCGGCTGGATGTCGGTGAAGAAGGTGAACTCGGTGCGGTCCGGCAAGGCCTTGTCGCCCCAGTAGTCGTCGTTGCGCACGAAGGAGGCGCCGACCTTGGGCGTGTATTTTTCCAGCTTGAACGGACCGGTGCCGTCGAAGCTCTTCTCGTAGTCGCCCTTGTAGCTCGCCGGGATGATGACGGCGTTGTAGTTGTCGGACGACACCATATAGGGGAAGTTGCCGTTCGGCGCATCGAGATGGAATTCGACCGTGTAGTCGTCGACCTTCTTGGTGTTGCCCTTCTGCAGGATGCCGCTGAACACCGACAGCGCATTGGACGAATTGGCCGGATCGGCGAGCCGGTCGATGCTGGCCACCACGTCTTCGGCCTTCATCTCGCCGCCCGAGTGGAACTTGACGCCCTTGCGCAGCGTGAAGGTCCATACCGTGCCGTCGGCGTTCGGCTTCCAGCTTTCCGCCAGCGCCGGCTTCAGAACCAGGTCCGGGCCGTCGACGCAAAGAAATTCTGCCACTTGCTGCATGACGAGAAGGCCGCCGGCATCGGCGATGGTGACGGGATCGATCGCCGCCGCCGGCACGCTGCTGCCGACGCGGATTGTGCCGCCGGCCGCACCTGCGGCGCGAGCGAGCGAGGGTGCTGCGCCGAAGCCGGCGGCCATGCCGATGCGGCCGAGCAGCGGCAGCGACAGGCCGAGCAGGCTGCCGTGGCGGACGAATTCGCGGCGGCTGAGGCGGCCGTCGACAAGGCCGTCGATCAGATGGTTTTCGAGGGG
>NZ_RZRX01000484.1:0-2243 GCF_003997405.1 Mesorhizobium sp. M2A.F.Ca.ET.042.01.1.1 | reverse complement strand
CAGAGGCGGCCCTTCTTGTCGGCGCGCACGACACGATCTTCATCAGGCGTGGCGCCCGCGGCGTTGCCCTTGCCACGGAAGGCGACCGTGCCTACGCCCGGCAGATTGACGCCGGAGCCGGAGATCGAGCCGGTGGCGGTGGAATCGATGAACGGCATTTCTGCGGCATGCACCGAGCCGGCGGCGGATTTCTCGATATAGGCGTTCCAGCGGGCGCTGGGCGACTCCAGGCCGGTGATCAGGCTGGTCATATCTTGATAGGCGACGACCGACGGAAAGCCGATCCACATGCCGAGCCCGAGCACCAAAGGAGAAAGGAAGGAACGTCTTTTCGCAACGGCGGCGGCGGCAAGCCGCATGGAAACGCGTCGATGCACGGAACTCTCCAGAACGCTACTGACCCCGGAGAGCCAAAATGAAGCATTAACCTTGATGCGGGGTTAACGTCATCGATCATGTTCTTTTCATGTTTGAAGAAAGCCGGCTTGCCGTTTCCACAGCAAGCCGGCGAAGAATCGGGCCTGGATTGGTATGAATCAGCTTCGGGCTACTCAGGCGGGGCGCAGGAAAATCGGGAAGGCGAGCGCCGCGCAGATCGCGGCCGCGAGCCACACACCCGGCCACGCGAAGACCACGAGCAGCCACGGAATGGCGATCGGCACCAGGCAGAAGCCGACGAACACAAAGCTGTTGGCGAGGCTGAGCGCGGTGCCGACATGGCCGGCGCCGGCAAGCGTGGCAAGCTCGGTATAGGCGACGCCGTGCCAGGCGGAGACGAATATGCCGGCAACGACGACCATCAGCGGAAGCAGCGGCAACAGCAGTGGTGCTCCGGCCGAGCCCATCACCAGCAGCCACAACGACAGGAAGGCAAATGCGCTCAATGCGCTGCAGACTTTCAGGAAGGGACGGCGGTTGCCGTGACGGTCGGTGAAGCGGCCGCTCCAGACACGCATCACCATGGCGCCGGTCTGCACGGCGGCGAGGGTTGGGCTGGTCACCCACGTGCCCATGCCGGCGAAGTCGTGCAGGAAGACCGAGGCGAAGGTCAGCACCGCGACCTGCGGGAAGCAGAGCAGGCCGATGGCGGTCGAGATGCGCCACACTTCGATGTTGCGCAAGGGCGCCGGGCCGGTTGTCGCCGCGGCGGCGTGGCTGCCGCCTTCCACCGGCGGCTCGTGCAGCCAGCGCCAGGCAAAATAGGCCGAGACGGCGGAGACGGCCGCAAGCAAGCCGAAGACCGCGGCAAAGCCCGGAGCCAGCGCCAGCGACGGCAGGACAAGCGCGCCAAGCCCGCCGCCGAGCGGCACCGCCGTCTGCCTGATGCTCATGGCGAAGCCGCGCTCGCCCTCGCCGAACCAGCCCATGATGGCGCGGCCGCTGGAGCCGTTGACGCTGCCGCCGAGCAGGCCGGCGACGAGCAGGCTCGCCGACAGAAGCGTGACGCCTGGAACAGCCATTTTCGTCGGCACGACGAGCAGCGCCATGATGAGAAGCCATGCGGCCGTCGCACCGAGCCCGGTCAGGAGCACGCGGCGGTCGCCCCAGCGGTCGGTGAGCACGCCCCAGGGCAGTTCGCTCAGCGCCACGCCGAGGCCGAGAAACCCAAGCGCGAGGCCGAGCGAGGCATTGTCGAGGTGGTAGCCCTGGCGCATCGCCACCGCAGTCGCCGGAATACCGGAGAAGGTGGCGGAGAAGCCGGCATTGGCCGCAACGCCGGTGCCGAGCACCTTCCAGCGATGGTTGGGACCGAAGGCGCGGCGCGCGGAGGTGACGGCGGCTGCATCAGGCTGTTGGCAGTCGCTGCGTGTGACGATGGCGGACATGATCCATTCCCGTGACGGCCGGCTGGCGGCTTGACGGACCGGATGTAGCGCCATAGGTACATCCATAAAATCAGGAAGTTTTTGATCAATAATCCTGAAAATCAGGACAATCTCATGCGCCGTGTCACGTTCGACCTTGACGTCCTTAGAACCTTCGTCACCGGCATGGAGCTGGGCAGTTTCGCCAAGGCGGCCGAACGGTTGGGACGCTCGACGTCCGCGGTCAGCGCCCAATTGAAGAAGCTCGAAGAGCAGGCGGATACGCCGATCTTCCGAAAGGCGGGGCGCGGCCTGGCGCTGACGGAAGCCGGCGAAACCATGCTTGGCTATGCGCGGCGGCTGATCGAGCTCAATGACGAGGCGGCTGCCGCCATTCGTGACGTCGAGCTGGAAGGCTGGGTGCGGCTCGGCCTGCAG
>NZ_RZRX01000483.1:0-2270 GCF_003997405.1 Mesorhizobium sp. M2A.F.Ca.ET.042.01.1.1 | reverse complement strand
GGTGGATGACCGCTGCACCATGGTCACGTCGGCGCCGCCTTCCCACTGCGCCGCGCAGATGTCGTGCGCCGAGTTGTTGGAGCCGATCACCACCACCTTCTTGCCGCGGTATTTGTCCGGGCCGGGATGGGTCGAGGAGTGCTGCTGCTCGCCCTTGAAGATGTCCTGGCCCTTGTATTTCGGCCAGTTCGCCTTACCCGACATGCCGGTCGCCAGCACCAGCTGCTTGGGCTTGAGCACGATCTCCTTGGCGGCGCGCTCGACGACGACGGTCCATTCCTTGGCCTTCTCGTCATATTTGGCGGATTTGGCGGTGGTGGAGGCCCAGTAGTTCAGCTCCATCACCTTGGTGTACATCTCCAGCCAGTCGCCGATCTTGTCCTTCGGCGCGAAGACCGGCCAGTTCTTCGGGAAATCGATATAAGGCAGGTGATCGTACCAGACCGGGTCGTGCAGGCAGAGCGACTTGTAGCGCTTGCGCCAGGAGTCTCCGGGACGCTCGTTCTTCTCGATGATGATAGTGGGCACGCCGAGCTGCTTCAGCCGGGCGCCGAGCGCGATACCGCCCTGACCGCCGCCGATGATGACGACATAAGGTTGCTTCGTATGGCCGAGCTCGGCGATCTCGTCGTCGCGCTCCTCGCGCCAGGTCTTGCGGTCCTTGCCATGCCCGTGCTTGGCGCCGAGCGGACGACTGAAGCCCGCTTTCTCCTCATGCCCTTTCAACTCCGCCATCGTGGTGAGCAGGGTCCAGATCAGGTCGCCCTTGAACCGCACAAGGCCAAAACCGCGCGCGACGCTTGTCTCGAAGGTGATCCAGGCGGTGATGACGCCGCTATCCTCGGTCGCTTCCTCGCCCTTGGCCACCGCCCATGCGGTCGGCTTGGTGTTGGCCAGCGTCGCTCGCAGCATGTCGCGAACCTGGTCCTGGCCTTCCATGGTCTTCAGGTTCCAGGTGAAGGTGACGAGGTCGCGCCAGTAGCAGTCGGCCTGGAAACAGTTGACGGCGCTGTCGATGTCGCCGGTTTCCAGCGCCTTGCCGAACTTGTCGAGCAGCGCCTGTGCCTTGGTGGTGGGTGTTCTCTCGAGCATTTGTTCTCCTCCACTTGCTAGAGTGCGTCATGAGCAGCAAGCGGCGTGCCAACCGTGGCGCTCATCTGGTGCTATCAATGGAATCAATCTGTTAGGACGCTCTTGCGGCGCCTTGCCTGTTGCATTTTCTGTTGCAAGGGCTGCGGCGCGCCACAGCCCTTGCAACTTTAGTTCGGCGCCTCCAGTCGCAGGCGCTTCATGCGGCGATGGACCGTGGTGCGGTCGACGCCGAGACGCCGCGCCGCTTCGGAAATGTTCCAGCCGGTCGCCGCCAGCACGGCAAGCAGGGCTGCGCGCTCTTCCTCGGGCGAGGGGGCGCGCAACGCGACCAGGCTGGCGGAAGGCGCCGGGGGCGCCGTGCGGGCCGTGGCGAAATCGGGCAGGTCGGAAGGATGGATCGTCTCGTCGTCGCAAAGCGCCACCGCCAGATCCACGGCGTTGACGAGCTCGCGGATGTTGCCCGGCCAGCCATGACGGATCAGCGCCAGCCGCGCCGCCGGCGACAGTTTTGCCGCCCGACCGGCAAGGCGCGCGCGCTCGCCGACCAGCCGTTCCAGCAGCCATTCGAAATCGGTGCGCTCGCGCAGCGCCGGCAAGGTCAGGGAGGCAGCGTTGAGCCGATAGAACAGATCCTCGCGGAAACGGCCCTCGGCAACCAGTCGGCGCAAGTCATGATGCGAGGCGGAGATGATCTTGATGTCGACAGGCCGAGGTGCTGTGCCGCCAACCGGAATCAATTCACGCTCGGCGATCACCCGCAGCAGGCGCGACTGCAGCGCGTAGGGCATGTCGCCGATCTCGTCGAGGAAAAGCGTGCCGCCGTCGGCGCTCTCGATCAGCCCCTTGCGTCCCTTGGCCGTGGCGCCGGTAAACGCGCCGGCCGCGTGCCCGAACAGCTCGCTCTCGATCAGATGTTCCGGGATGGCGGCGCAATTGATGGCCACGAACGGGCCGGAGCGCCCGGAGCTGTCATGGAGCGCGCGGGCGAGATATTCCTTGCCGGAACCGGTCTCGCCATGGATCAGGATCGGGATGGTGGTGCGCGCTAGCTTGGCGGCCCGCGCCTGCATGGCCGCCATGGCGGGATCGCCGCTGGAAAGCTCGGCGATCGGTTTCGGCAGCGCCTCGACAGGTGTGCGGCGTCCGCTCGACGGCTGCGGCTCGATGGCATGCGCGAA
>NZ_RZRX01000482.1:0-2270 GCF_003997405.1 Mesorhizobium sp. M2A.F.Ca.ET.042.01.1.1 | reverse complement strand
GCGCTGGTATCGCCTGCATCGGCATGGGCGGCGCCGGCATCGGCCTCGGCAACATCTTCGGCAGCTACCTCTCGGGCGCGCTCCGCAACCCGTCGGCTGCCGACGGCCAGTTCGGCCGCCTGATCTTCGGCTTCGCCGTGACCGAAGCTCTGGGCATCTTCTCGCTCCTGATCGCTCTGCTCCTGGTCTTCAAGTAAGATTGAGAGCTGACGAAAGGGGCCGCATGGTGCGGCCCCGTTCCATGAACAGGGGAATGAGATGTTCGTGACATCTGCCTATGCGCAAGAAACAGCGCCGGCCGCGGCCGAGGGCGATACGCATGCGGGCACTGCCGTGCCTGCCGCGGAGCATGAAGCGTTCCCGCCGTTCGATGCCAAGACCTTCCCGTCGCAGATCCTGTGGCTGGTCATCACCTTCGGGCTCTTCTACCTGTTCCTGAAGCGCGTTGTGATGCCGCGTCTTGGCGGCATCATCGATGTCCGCAACGATCGCATCACCCAGGACCTCGACCATGCCGCAAGGCTGAAGAGCGAGGCGGATGCCGCCGTTGCCGCCTATGAGCAGGAACTGGCGGAGGCCAAGGCCAACGCCAACAAGATCGGCCAGCAGGCAAGCGACGCCGCCAAGGCGGACGCCGAAGGCACGCGCAAGAAGCTCGAGGCCGAGCTCGAGAAGAAGCTTGGCGAGGCCGAGGCGAGCATCGCCTCGATCAAGGCCAAAGCGATGAAGGAAGTCGGCACGATCGCCGAGGATACCACGTCGGCCATCGTCGAGGCGCTTGTCGGCGGCAAGGCCGACAAGTCCGAGATCGCGGCCGCGGTCAAATCCGCGAGCCGGTGAGGAGCGGGATCATGGACGCCACATCACTTGCCACGCTCTGGGCCACCATCGCCCTGATCATCTTCCTCGGCGCCATCATCTATCTGAAGGTGCCGGGCATGCTCACCAAGTCGCTGGACGCCCGCGCGGCCAAGATCAGCGGCGAGCTCGAGGAAGCGCGCAAGCTTCGTGAAGAGGCCCAGCAGCTGCTTGCCCAATACCAGCAGAAGCGCAAGGAAGCCGAGAAGGAGGCCGCCGACATCGTCGCCGCCGCCAAGCGCGAGGCTGAGCTGCTTGCTTCCGAGGCGGCCAAGAAGACCGAGGATTATGTCGCCCGGCGCACCGCGCTTGCCGAGCAGAAGATCAGCCAGGCCGAGCGCGAGGCCGTCAGCGAAGTGCGAGCCTCGGCCGTCGACATCGCCGTCGAAGCCGCCCGCGCCTTGCTTGCCGCCAAGGTCGATGCCAAGGCCGGTGCCGACCTGTTCAAGTCGGCGCTGAATGACGTCAAAGCCAAGCTGAACTGAGCGTGCGTCGAAGCTTCGAAATGAAAGCCGCCTGGGCAACCCGGCGGCTTTTTTGTTTGGCGTGGATAATCTCCCCCCTTGAGGGGGAGATGTCGCCGGAGGTGACAGAGGGGGTCGTCTCACGTAGAGAGCCGACTTCATTTGCTTGTCGCGGAAGGAGGTCGGCGCTTCACGCGGGGCGACCCTCTCTGCCTGCCGGCCATCTCCCCCTCAAGGGGGGAGATTATGCTACTCCAACCCGGCCAAGCTTTCTTCCTCGACCACCTCGGCGCCACCCAGCCTGAACGGCGCGAACGAGGTTCGGTGCAGCCTTGCCACCGGGCCATGCGCCTCGATGGCGGTGCGGTGCCGGACTGTCGCGTAGCCCATATGCACTTCGAAACCGTAGTGTTCATGATGGCCGCCGCAGCCGCACATCATGCGGTCGCGCATCACCTTGGCGACGATCGAGGCGGCGGCAATCGACTGCGAGCGCTGGTCGCCCTTGATCAGCGCCCGGCCTTCGCAGGCGAGGCCTGGCGGAATGTCGCGGCCGTCGGCCAAAGCAAGTTTCGGCTGCAGTGAAAGACCCGCGGCGGCGCGGCGCATCGCCTCGAGACTCGCTTTCAGGATGTTGCTGTTGTCGATGCCTTCGGCGCTGATCGAGGCCATCGAGACGCTGAGCGCCGAGCCAAGGATCTTGAGGAACAACGCCTCGCGCTGCAAATGGGTGAGGCGTTTGGAATCGTCGAGGCCTTCCGGGATATTCGCGGGGTTGAGCACCACCGCCGCAGCCACCACCGGGCCTGCCAGCGGGCCGCGGCCAGCTTCATCCATGCCGGCGACCGGCCACAGCCCGTCGGCCATCGCCTTGGTCTCGATCGAAAAGTCGGGCTTCTCGACCATTTCAAAGAGAAGCGGAGAATCGGAACGCGCGCGAGCCATGGT
>NZ_RZRX01000481.1:0-2284 GCF_003997405.1 Mesorhizobium sp. M2A.F.Ca.ET.042.01.1.1 | reverse complement strand
GTTCATGCAGAGGCTGGAGGACGCGGGAGCCAGGCCGACTATTTTGGAATTGAACTGTGGTCACTATTCGCTTGTCATGCCGCCGTATATTTTGATGGCCGGTTTGAGCTTGAAGCGATTTCTGTCGTCTGCCGACAAGCCGGCCCGGCGAGCATGAGCTTGGCATTGGCTGTCGGACTGGGCAGTAAGCTCCGGCTCGGGCAATGGTCTCCATGATTTTCATAGCGCTGGACCAGTGGTCCAAATCCTCGTTGAGCAGGGTCAGGAGGTTCTGGAGTTCAATCCGCTCGACGCATACCGGGACTGTCAGGAATCTTGTGCGTGAGGCCGGTTGTCGTCATTGGCTGACGAACCTTTCGCCGAAGACGACGGCGAATTGTGTCCTGGCCTCGAACCACTCGCGTGGAGCGCGTTTCCATTCCTCGGCGGCGTGGTTCAGCACCAGATATAACAGCTTCATGGCGGCGTCGTCATTTGGAAAGTGGCCGCGCGTTCGCACGGCGCGCCGCAGCTTTGAATTCAGCGCCTCGATGGCATTGGTAACCGGTATGATCATGACGGTGCCACCTGATCTCCGCTGGAGATAAACGATCGTCGGCGTATGGTGCGACCATCCGGGACAGGGGCACCGGGAGCACGCCAAGTGCGGGCAGGCCGATCTATTCGATGAGCTGCGAGCTCGCGTTAGTAGCTGGCCGCCCCTGCGACCTGCCCGGTTGCGCCGAGAGCGCGGATCCGTAGGTGTCGCGTCGCCCGCCGGCTCCCGATTTAGTCGAGGAGAGGAGCCGATGAGACGTGTGATCGGAATGGACATCCATCGTACCTTCGCGGAGGTGGTGTTTTGGGAAGACGGCCGACTACGCCATCACGGTCGGGTCGACATGACCCGTTCGGGACTGGAAGGGTTCGGCCGCAGCTTGGGACGCACGGATGAGGTTGTCGTCGAGGCGACGGGCAACGCCATGGCGGTGGTGCGGGTTCTTTCGACCTATGTCGGCCGGGTGATTGTCGCCAACCCGATGCAGGTGAAGGCGATCGCCCATGCCAGGATCAAGACCGACAAGATCGATGCCGGCGTTCTTGCGCAGCTCCATGCCAGCGGCTTTCTGCCGGAGGTCTGGGTTCCCGATGAGCGAACCGAGCGGCTTCGCCGCCTCGTCGCGCGGCGCAACGGCATCGCACGCGAGTGAAGAACGAGGTGCATGACATCCTGCAGGCGCACCTCGTGCCGAAGTGCCCGCATGCCGATCTGTTAACCGTCGGGGTCGCGCCTGGCTCGAGCGGCAGGTGCTTCCCGACGACGAGCGGGCCGCTGTCGCTCGCCACATCGCGAGATCGACCGCCTGGCCGAGGATCTGGCTGACCTCGATCAGGAGATCGCCCGGGAAGCGGTTGATGATGTACAAGTCCGGCGGCTTCAGACCATCGCCGGCGTCACGCCATCGTCGCGAGCGGTATCATCGCCGCCGTCGGCGACATTCGGCGGTTCCGCGAGCCGCAGAGGCTGGTGAGCTACTTCGGCCTCAATCCTCGTGTGCGCCAATCCGGTCTTGGCTTGGCGCAATTTGGCCGGATCAGCAAACATGGGCGTTCCCATGCCCGCGCCATGCTGGTCGAAGCCGCCCGGGCGGTGGCGAAGGCGCCCGGACCGCTCAGGGCCTTCTTCCTACGCATCCGCAACAAGCGTGGCCATCAGGTCGCAGCCGTCGCGGTCGCCCGCAAGCTCGCGGTGCTGATCTGGCATCTGCTCACAAAGGAGCAGGACTATTTCTGGGCTCGCCCTCGTGGCGGCAAAGCAGAGACAGCTCGCTCTCAAGGCTGGCGCGCCCGGCGAGCGCGGTGTCGGTCGCCGCGGTTCGGCTTACGCCTACAACGTGAAGGAGTTGCGAAACAGCGAGAAAGCCGCGGCCGAGAATGCCGAGCGTACCTACGAGCTGATGATCCAGCACTGGCGACCACGAGGGCCGAAGCGGCGCACGGACGCCACTAAGGAGGAACGACTATAACCGCGTGGCGGCGCTCTCATCCCCTCGCGCCACATGGTCCGTGCCGGGCGAAATAGCACGAGGAATCGTCGGCACGACGGCCACCGCCCGGCCAGCTTCAGCCTCGGCGCCGTGTCGGGACGGAGAAACGGGCTTCAAGCCGAACAAAGAAACTGCGTTGGAACCGACATTAGCCTTGTCGATGTCATCCGTGGTGTAGATGATGCGGCGCACGCTTTCGGGATAAGCGAAGAATGGCACGACATGCTGCCAATTGCGCCGCCAACTCTGGGTGATGG
>NZ_RZRX01000480.1:0-2285 GCF_003997405.1 Mesorhizobium sp. M2A.F.Ca.ET.042.01.1.1 | reverse complement strand
ACGCCATCCTGCTCACCCAATATGGCGGGCTGGAGATCGCCGGCGCGCTCGACGCACTGGTGACGGCCGGGAAGCCCGACATTGCCGGCGCCCACCGCCTCGCCGAGGCCGTGGCGGGACGCGACCAGGCGATCCAGTTCGACATCTTCAATCGCCGCGCGCTCGATCTGCTTTCGGCCGCCGCCAGCGAAGCGGCGCTGTCCGGCGACCTCGCCAGGGCCAAAACGCTGTCCGAGGCTTGGCAGGAGGCGCTTAACACGATATCTGAGGCCGAGACCTACAACCTCGACAAGAAGCAGCACGCCCTGACCATGATCGACCGCCTGAATTCTGCGATGCGAATGTGACGGCTCGTTCGATGCATGCCGTTGGCCCACTTTCGGGCGGCATGCATTGGCCTCGGGATGGCAATCGACGTTCCGATGCGATATCCACCGCCACAACTCACATTCAGATATTCATGACGGTTCATTCATGTCACGCGACACATTCTACATCACGACCGCGATCTCCTATCCGAACGGCAAGCCGCATATCGGCCATGCCTATGAGCTGATCGCCACCGACGCGCTTGCCCGCTTCCAGCGGCTCGACGGCAAGGACGTGTTCTTCCTGACCGGCACCGACGAGCACGGCATCAAGATGCTGCAGACGGCGCGCAAGGAAGGCATCGCGGCGCGCGAGCTCGCCGACCGCAATTCGGCCGAGTTCAAGCGCATGGCGAGCGCGCTGAACGCTTCCAACGACGATTTCATCCGCACCACCGAGGAACGGCATTATGCGTCCTCCCAGGCGATCTGGAAGGCGATGGCCGCCAATGGCGACATCTACAAGGGTGGCTATGCCGGCTGGTATTCGGTGCGCGACGAGGCCTATTACGGCGAAGAGGAGACCGAGGTCCGCGCCGACAATGTGCGCTACGGGCCGCAGGGGACGCCTGTCGAATGGGTCGAGGAGGAAAGCTATTTCTTCCGCCTGTCGGCCTACCAGGACAAGCTCCTCGCGCTCTACGAGAGCCAGCCCGAGTTCATCGGTCCTGCCGAGCGTCGCAACGAGGTGATGAGCTTCGTGAAATCAGGGCTGAAGGACCTGTCGGTCTCGCGCACCACCTTCGACTGGGGCGTGCCGGTGCCTGGCGACGAGAAGCATGTGATGTATGTGTGGGTCGACGCCTTGACCAACTACATCACCGGCGTCGGCTTTCCCAATGAAAACGATGATAAATGGCGTTTCTGGCCAGCCGACGCGCACATCATCGGCAAGGACATCGTGCGCTTCCACGCAGTCTATTGGCCGGCTTTCCTGATGTCGGCGGGAATTGCGCTGCCGAAGCGCGTTTTCGGCCACGGCTTCCTGTTCAACCGCGGCGAGAAGATGTCGAAGTCGGTCGGCAACGTCATCGACCCGTTCACGATGGTGGACCATTACGGCGTCGACCAGGTGCGCTATTTCTTCCTGCGCGAGGTGCCGTTCGGCCAGGATGGCAACTACAGCCATGAGGCGATCGTCAACCGCACCAACGCGGATCTCGCCAACGGCCTTGGCAATCTGGCGCAGCGGTCGCTGTCGATGATCGCCAAGAATTGCGGCGGCGCGGTGCCGAAGCGCGATGAGCTGGCGGAGGCCGATACGGCGATCCTCGACCAGGCGATCGAAGCGCTGGCCGTTTCGCGCCGGGCGATGGCGGAGCAGGGCATCCATCTGGCGTTGGCCGCGATCTTCGGCGTGGTGGCGGAAGCGGACCGCTATTTCGCTTCCCAGGCGCCGTGGGCGCTGAAGAAGACCAATCCGGAGCGGATGGAAACGGTCTTGTGGACAACGGCCGAACTGGTGCGACGCGTGGCACTCCTTTGCCAGCCCTTCATTCCGGGATCGGCGGCCAAGCTGCTCGACCTGCTGGCCGTGCCTGCGGGCAAGCGTGCTTTCGAGCACGTCCATGCCGACCACGCGCTGGTGCCCGGCGCCGCTTTGCCGGCGCCTGAGGGCGTGTTCCCGCGTTATGTCGAGCAGGGCGCCTGATGCTGGTCGACAGCCACTGCCATCTCGACTTTCCGGACTTCGCCGAAGAGCGGGCGGCTATCGTCGCCCGCGCTCTCGCCGCCGGGATAGGCCGCATGGTCACGATCTCGACGCGCGTGAGGCGCTTCCAGCAGATCCTTAAAATCGCTGAAACTTTCAACGAAGTCTATTGCTCGGTCGGCACTCATCCGCACAATGCGGCGGAAGAACTCGACGTCACCGCCGACGAGCTGGTGCGGCTAGCCGAGTATCCAAAGGTGGCGGCG
>NZ_RZRX01000047.1:0-30522 GCF_003997405.1 Mesorhizobium sp. M2A.F.Ca.ET.042.01.1.1 | reverse complement strand
TACGGCATGTCAATCGCATCAAGGGCCTGCTGTTCAGCCAAGGCGTGTCCGGCTACGAGCCGCTGCGCCGCGACCGGCGCAAGCGGCTCGAGGCGCTCAAGACCGGCGACGGCCGTCCGCTGCCTATCCATCTGAAGCTGCAGATTGGCCGCGAACTCGATCAGCTGGAGCTGCTGATCGAACAGATCAAGGCGGTCGAGGCCGCGCGCGATGTCATGCTCGCTGCCGCGCCGGTCGGCTCTGCGCATCTCGCTGAGCAGCCGGCACCGGCGATGCTGCTCGCCCTGAAAGGCATCGGGCCCCACCATTTTTCACTTCCTCGGTCGATCGTTGCGGAATCCATGGTCTGAGCCCGATTGCATGACGCGACTCGTTTATCCAAGCCAGATCCAATTTATATACGGTCGCTGTTCGAAGCAGCGGCCACCCGGCTAACTTATAGGCGCGGACAAAACGGGGAGCAGGTCATCCAGCAACCACGCGGATGCGCGGCTTCGGGATAGTGGATATCGGCCAGATCGCGCATGCAGTGGGCAAAGTCGTCGGCCGCACGCCGCTCGGTGACTTTCACTTTGCGCCAGGAGCGGTGCGTGTCGCCGCGATGCTCGGCGATGATGTCGAGTTCGCGGGCGAGATGATCGCCCTTGCCGCTGACGGCTGGGCGTGGCAGGAGCTATCCCGGCGCCGGCTACTCCTCCGGGAGACGCTTCGGACGCTTCGCAGAATGGCGAGCGAAGTTGTCTCGATATCCTGGCCGGCCTCGATGATCGAGCGGCGGATGGCGCGGGTGCGGGTGAAGAGATCGAACAGCTTTTCGCCGTCGCCCCAGCGGATCGCCCGCTGCAGCGAGGCCAGATCCTCCGAGAACCGCGCCAGCATCTCCAGGATCGCGTCTTTGTTGTGCAGGCAAACATCCCGCCACATGGTCGGGTCGGAGGCGGCAAGGCGGGTGAAATCGCGAAAACCGGAGGCGGAATATTTGATGACTTCGCTCTTGGTCACCGCTTCCAGGTCGTCTGCCGTGCCGACGATGTTGTAGGCGATGATATGCGGCAGATGTGAAACGATCGCGAGCGTCATGTCGTGATGCTGCGGGTCCATCGTGTCGATGTTGGAGCCACAGCGCCGCCAGAACTCCGAAAGCGTCTCGAGCGCGGCGGGATCGGTGCCCGGCAGCGGCGTGAAGATGCACCAGCGGTTCTCGAAGAGATCGGCAAAGCCCGCATCGGGTCCGGACTTTTCCGTGCCGGCCAGCGGATGTCCGGGAATGAAGTGTACGCCTTCCGGCACGTGCGGCTCGATCTGCGCGATGACGGAAGCCTTGGTCGAGCCGACATCGGTGAGGATGGCGCCCTTCTTCAGCGCCGGCGCGATCTCGGCCGCGACCTCGCCGGACGAGCCGACCGGGACCGAGACGATGATGAGATCGGCGTCGCGCACCGCTTCTTTTGCCTCCGTCGTGTAGGAATCGCCAAGGCCGAGCTCCTCGGCGCGCTTCAGCGTCGATGCGCTGCGCGTCGCGATGGCGATATGACGCGCCAGCTCTTCACGGCGGATGACGCGGGCGAGCGATGAGCCGATCAGGCCGATGCCGACCAGCGCTATTTTCTCGAACATCGGTGATGCCATGGTGTCTAGCTTTTCAGGAAGGTCTTCAGCGCGTCAATGACGCCGCGGTTGGCTTCCTCGGTGCCGACGCTCATGCGCAGCGCGTTGGGGAAACCGTAGCCGGTGACGCGGCGCAGGATATAGCCGCGCGCGCTCAGGTAATCGTCCGCGGCCGCCGCCGAATGTTTCTTGTCGTCGGGAAAATGGATCAGCACGAAATTGCCGACGCTGGGCGTGACGCGCAGGCCGAGCCCGATGAACTCCGCGCTGAGCCATCCCAGCCATTTCTCGTTATGCGTCACGCTGCGCTCGATATGGGCGCGGTCGCGGATCGAGGCGATGCCGGCCTCTATCGCGGTGGCGTTGACGTTGAAGGGACCGCGAATACGGTTGATGGCATCGACGATATGCGCCGGCCCGTACATCCAGCCCACGCGCGCGCCGCCGAGGCCGAGCTTGGAGAAGGTGCGCGTCATCACCACGTTCTCGGCGCTGCCGGCAAGCTCGATGCCGGCTTCATAGTCGTTGCGCCGCACATATTCGGCATAGGCCGCGTCGAGCACCAGAAGCACATTCTTGGGCAGGCCGGCATGCAGCCGCCGCACCTCGCTGAACGGCAGGTAGGTGCCGGTCGGGTTGTTCGGATTGGCAAGGAACACGATACGCGTCTTGGGCGTGACCGCGGCGAGGATCGCGTCGACATCGGCGCGCTCGTCGGTTTCCTTCACCGCCACCGGCTTGGCGCCCGCCGCCTGGATGTAGATCTTGTAGACCATGAAGGCGTGTTCGGTGAACACGGCCTCGTCGCCCGGCGCGACATAGGTCTGCGCCAGAAGTCCCAGGATCTCGTCCGAGCCGTTGGAGCAGATGATGTTCGCAGGGTTCAGCCCATGCACCTCGCCTATCGCCTCGCGCAGCCGCCGCGCCGTGCCGTCGGGATAGACGTCGAGCTTCGCCGCCACCTCGCGCGCGGCCTCGATCGCCTTCGGCGAGGGCCCCAGCGGATTTTCGTTCGACGACAGCTTGTAGACTTTCGTCACGCCGGCCGGCGCGGTGCTTTTTCCCGGCACATAGGCCTCGATGTCCATGATGCCCGCGCGGGGCGTCGGACGGGGCTGATCCTGCTTCATGTCACAAATCCGTCGAGAGGGCCTTTGAAGGCCGCAGCGGAAATACAAGCCGTGACCGGCAATGTCGAGAGGCCTACTGCATATCGCCGCGAAGTGTGCCGCGGTTTCCGGAACAACGACACGCATTAAAACAAGGGCTTGAAGCACGTGGCCCGGATCTGTTTCTACACCGCGCTTCAGCCGGGCTCGGCGTTAAACGTCGCGGCTGACAACCCGCGTCTTGCGCGTCTGCTGAAGCTGCAAAATCCCTCGGCGCAGTTGCTCGAACAAAGCCGGCGGCAGCATTCCATAGGCGTAACTGCCGTCGGAACGCGGTCGAACATCGTAGCCGGGCCAAAGGAACCGGTTCAATTCATCAAGGCGCAGCCAATGCCGGCCGCCGTCGAGGTCAAGGGCCCGGCACACTGTCGGCGGAATCTCAATCGACGCGGAATTGTCCGGTGGCGGGCTATGGGTAATCGGTGCGACTATGGTGTGGATGTGACCGTCCGCATCGCGTGGCGTAGCGACAACGATCGCGCAGGGGCGATCCTTCGCGCCTTCGATACCGCCCCGGTCATGTTCGGTACTCCAAAGAAAACTATAGCGAATGACAAGACCTGGGCCTTGGAACCGGCAGCGTCACTTCGGTTCCACGCCATATTCGGCAGCTTCGATGGAGGCGATCGTGTCCTCATCGAGATCGCCCACGGTCAGGATTTCGCGCTCCCGGCGCTTCAGTAGTTCGTAGTGCGCGAACTCTGCGGCAGACAGATACGCTCCAACAATCCGGCCATGACTGGTCACGTTGATGACCTTCTTAGCGATGGCTTCGTCCTGATATTTCGCAAAATTTCGGGCGAAATCGCTCGCCGGAACCGCGGTATTGCGTGGCATACCTGCCTCCATCCGATAAAAAAGCCGGTGAAATGATTGAAACAGATCGAACCGATATCATCCACGCAATATGCGTAATTTACATAAATTACGCAAGACGAGATCACCGGAATGCCGCCGTTGACGTTCGCATAACGCAGACGTAGAAGAGCCAAGAACCTCGTGGTGATTTGGCCGGTCGGCTTGCAGCCACGTTAAACAACTCGCTAAAGGGCCGTTTGCAACCTGTAACCGGCTTTGCGACGGCAAGCCGGTTTTTTGTTGTCCGCCGCCGGCCGGACACCGCGTCGTGTCGAGGCAGATGCGGGACAGGATCGAGGACGGACATGGCCGCTCAGCGCGCTGCAAGAACCAACGATGAGGCCGACCATCCGTCGAGCCCAGTGCTGCAGTTCGGCCCCGACAAGCCGCTGAAGCTCGACGCCGGCACGCTGCTCTCGCCTTTCCAGATCGCCTACCAGACCTACGGCAGCTTGAACGACGCGCGCTCCAACGCCATTCTCGTCTGCCATGCCCTGACTGGCGACCAGCACGTCGCCAACACCAATCCGGTGACCGGCAAGCCGGGCTGGTGGGAAGTGCTGATCGGTCCCGGCAGGATCATCGACACCAACCGCTTTTTCGTCATCTGCGCAAACGTCATCGGCGGCTGCCTCGGCTCGACCGGCCCGGCCTCGACCAATCCGGCGACCGGCAAGCCTTACGGCCTCGACCTGCCCATCATCACGATACGCGACATGGTGCGCGCGCAGGCGATGCTGGTCGATCATTTCGGCATCGAAAAGCTGTTTTGCGTGCTCGGCGGCTCGATGGGAGGCATGCAGGTGCTGGAATGGGCGGCGAGCTATCCGGAGCGGGTCTTCTCGGCGCTGCCGATCGCCACCGGCGCCCGCCATTCCTCGCAGAACATCGCCTTCCACGAGGTCGGCCGGCAGGCGGTTATGGCCGATCCGGACTGGCATGGCGGCAAATATCTCGAGTTCGGCAAGCGCCCGGAAAAGGGGCTCGCCGTCGCGCGCATGGCCGCCCACATCACCTATCTTTCGGAAGCGGCGCTCCACCGCAAGTTCGGCCGCAACCTGCAGGACCGCGAGGCGCTCACCTTCGGCTTCGACGCCGATTTCCAGATCGAAAGCTATCTGCGCCACCAGGGCATGACCTTCGTCGACCGCTTCGACGCCAATTCCTATCTCTATCTGACCCGCGCGATGGACTATTTCGACCTTGCCGCCGATCACGGCGGGCGCCTCGCCGATGCCTTCGCCGGCACCAGGACGCGCTTCTGCCTGGTTTCCTTCACCAGCGACTGGCTGTTCCCGACCGAAGAGAGCCGCTCGATCGTGCATGCCTTGAACGCGGCGGGCGCTTCCGTCTCCTTCGTCGAGATCGAGACCGACCGCGGCCACGACGCTTTCCTGCTCGACGAGCCGGAGCTGTTCGCGGCCATCAACGGCTTCATCGGTTCGGCAGCACGCGCAAGGGGGCTCAGCCTATGAGCGTCAACCGCGCCCAGCGTGTCGACCTCGAAGTCGTCACCGATCTCATTCCGGCCAAGTCACGCGTGCTCGACGTCGGCTCGGGCGACGGCGTCCTCTTGGAACTATTGCAGGAGACCAAGCAGGTCGATGGCCGCGGGCTGGAACTGTCGCAGCGCGGCGTCAATGAATGCGTGGCGCGCGGGCTCTCCGTCATCCAGGGCGACGCCGACACGGATCTGAAATTCTATGCCGACAAGGGCTTCGACTTCGTCGTACTGTCGCAGACGCTGCAGGCGACGCGCAACCCGAAGGTGGTGCTTGATGAGCTGCTTCGGATCGGCAACCGCGCCATCGTCTCCTTCCCCAATTTCGGCCATTGGCGCGTGCGCTTCTCGCTGCTGATCAAGGGCAGGATGCCGGTCACCAAGGACCTGCCCTACTCCTGGTACGACACGCCCAATATCCACTTTTGCACCATCCGCGACTTCGTCAACCTGTGCGAAGAGCTCGGCGCGACCGTCGAGAAGGCGACCGCACTCGACGCCAACGGCCAGAAGATCGGCCTGTCGATGCCGTGGTGGTTCTGGAACTTCTTCGGCCAGCAAGCGGTGTTTCTGCTCAGGCGCTGACGCCGCGCGATCGGTTCCATGAGCGCATGATTCTCACCGCCGGCTCTGCCGGCGGACGGCCTCCGCGGGCCGGAAGGCCGATTGTGTTGCCATCAAACCGCAACGTTGCGGAAAAAGCCCCATTTCGCATTTCTAGGCCGGCTCGGCGTGACACACAGGTGGCTTTTTTGTAGCGTCGACCGCAAATCACAGGTGGGATAAGAACATAGCCATCAAACCCATCCGACACGCGCCAGATCCGACCGGCAGTGACAGCCTGATGTCGAACCAGGACGTTCCGCTGATCTCAGTGATCACGCCGACCCACAACCGGCGCAGTCAGGTCGTACGTGCGGTGAAAAGCGTTCTGGCGCAGACACTTACCCGCTTCGAGCACATCGTGGTCGACGACGGTTCGACCGACGGGACGGCCGCCGCGCTGGCCGAGATCCGCGACCCGAGGCTGATCTATGTCGGCGCCAAATGGCGCGGCGCCAATGCCGCCCGCAACGCGGGCATCGAGCGCGCGCGGGCGCCCGTGGTGACCTTCCTCGATTCGGACGACGTTTATCTGCCGGACCGGCTGGCGCGGACGCTGGCGCGCTTCGACCAGAATCCCTCGCTTGAAGTCCTGATCAGCTCGTTCCTGTCGCTGAAGGGCAGCCGCAGCACCAAATGCATCAACCGCGAAACCTTTCTTGATAAAAGCGCGTTGCAGCGCGCCCTTGTCTCGCAGACTATTTTCATCGCCGGCTCGGCAATCACCGCCAGGCACGAATCGCTGCTGGCGATCGGCGGCTATGACAGCGACATCACGCGCATGCAGGATCTCGACCTTCTGCTGCGCTTTGCCCGCCGCGGCGGCGCCCAGCTGTCCGAAGACATCGACTGGAAGAAGTACAATTCGGAGAACTCGATCTCCCGCCGGCGCGACGGCTATGTCGCGGCCTATGCCAACCTGATCGACAAGCATCCCTATATCGCCGACCGCTATCCCGATGTCCCGCCCTTTATGATCGCTCGCCAGATCATCGCCGACACATTGAAGGGCCGGCTGCAGGAGGCCTTTTCCGGCTATCTCGCCAATCGTTCGTCCAAGGCGCTCGGCTATTCGCTGCCGAAGCTCCTGCGCGGCTATGTCGTCGGCCGGCGCTGGCGCCGCGATTGCTATGACGAGTTCCGCGCCAAATACGGCGCCCGGGCGGTCTGACGCGGCTGCAAGACAGCTATCGGTCGAGTTCCGGAAAATAGGGATCGGAAAAGCGCTGCCGGAGGCGCTCGCCCAGCAGGCAATCGACGGGCGCCGCATCCTGGACGCGAATGGATCTGGCGTCGGTGAGGCCGCTCACCTCCTGGATCAGCTTGCGGCGGATGGCGGTCGAGAATTCGGACGCCGCATAGATCGGCAGCACGAAGGAACCGTCTCCTCCGGTCACGCAATCGGCATAGTATCGGTCGAGCCGGCTGACGCTCGGCGACGGCCTGATGAGAATCGGCAGGCCGTTGATGACGATACCCTCGGCAACGGCGGCATCGCGGATCGCGGCGACAGGCCGTCCGGTATTGTTGGGGCCATCGCCCGATATGTCGATGACCCGGCGGGGCGCCGAAAAGGCGCTTTTCTCCAGAAGCCCTGCGCCGAAGCCGAGAGCGCCCGAGATCGAGGTGCCGCGAAAGCTGCGGAACGGCCGCGCGGCAATTCTGTCGGCGAAGGCGTTGGCGCTGTCCTCGCCGTCAATGACCTGCCAGGCGATGACGCCGTCGTCGCGCACCACCCCTGCCCATTCGAAATAGGCCAGCGCGATGCGCCCGTTCGTCCCCGAACGCACCGCGTTGATGAAATCGCGACGGCGCAGCGCCTCGACATAACCGGCGCGCTGCAGCGCGAACTCGTCCTCATCCATCGACTGCGAGATGTCGACGGCGAGCACGAGTTCCACATCGACCGGCGTGCCGCCGTCAGGCACGGGCAACGAAGCCGCCTCGGCGCAGGCGAAACAGGCAAGCAGGCTGAGCATCTCGAGCATGGCTGCAGGCGTTCTGTCGACGCCGGCGATTCTTCCCGGCGATCGCGGCAAAATAAAGCTATTTCTTGCGGTGCGCCGCCTGGGGCGGCGGCTCGATCGCTCCGGCGCGGACGCGCGCCGGCTTGAGCGCCGGGCCGCAGACGTCCTTGACGATGGTGAAGGCCGTCGGGAAGAACTGGTTGTTGTGCAGGCCGCGCCCGATATTGAGGATTGCTGCATCCGGGAGTCTGGCCTGCAGCATCGCCAGCACGCGCCGCAGCGTCGCGCCGTCCAACGTGTCCAGCGCCTCGTCGATGATGACCCATTTCGGCTTCCGCAGCGCCAGCCGCGCAAAAGCCAGCAGGCGCTGCTCGTCGTCCGCCAGCTCACGCTCCCAGCGCGCCGAGCGGTCGAGCTGGGACGACAGGCGCTCCAGCCCGACCTCGCCGAGCACGGCCTTGATCTCGGCGTCGTCGATCTTGACGCCTTCGGCGTGGTTCAGCACATCGCGCAGCGAACCGAGCGGGAAATAGGGCGTGCGCGGTACGAAGAACGGCTTCTCCCCGTCGGGCATGCCGATGCGGCCCCCTCCCCAGGGCCACAGGCCGGCAAGGGCGCGGAAGAACAGCGTCTTGCCGGCGCGCGGATCGCCGGTGATCATGACATGCTCGCCCGGATGGACTTCGACGCTCGTCTCGGCAAGCCTGGTGCAGCCGTCGGGCGAGGCGACTTCGAGCTCGTCGAATGTCAGCTTGCCGTCCGGATTCTCGCCGACCTCGATTCGCTTTTCCTTGTCGTGCAGGATGTCCGTTTCGCCAAGCGCGATGCGGAAGTCGGCGACGCGCATCAGCGTTGCCCGCCAGTCAGCGATGGCGCCGATATTGTTGATGAACCAGCGCAGCGAGGAATTCACCTGGTTGAAGGCGCCCACCGCCATCATTAACCCGCCGAAGCTGATGTCGCCCGCGAAATAGACGGGCGCGGCCACCAGGATCGGGGCTACCACGGTGATCCAGCCATAGGCATCGGTGACCCAGGAAAGGTTGATCTGGGCGCTGTAGATACGCCGCATGGCGCCAAGCACGGTGCCAAGGTCGAGCTCGAGCTGGCGCCTGGCATCGGCCTCGCCATGGGCCAGAGCGATCGCATCGACATTCTCGTTGACCCGGACCATCGAGGAGCGCAGCTCCGCCTCGCGGGTGTAGCGGTCGCTGTTGAAGCGTATCAGCGGCCGGCCCACCAGCCAGCTCAGCCAGGACGCGATGCCGGCATAGAGGACCGCAGCCCAGACCATGTAGCCCGGTATGGTGAGCGAATGGCCGCCGATATGGAAGACGAAGCCGGAAGAGAGCTGCCAGAGCACGCCGATGAAGGACGCCAGCAGGATGAAGGACTGCAATAGGCCGACGCCAAGGTCGGTCGACAGATCCGACAGATGGGCGGCATCCTGCTGCATGCGCTGATCGGGATTGACGCCGATGGCGCCGGCATGGGCGAGCCGGAAGGCCCGGGCCGGCGCCATCCATTCATCGATGAGGTCGAGCGTCAGCGCCTCGCGCAGCCTCAGCCGGATCATCTGGTTGAGCCACGTCTGGCCGATATTGAGCACCAGCAGGCTGCCGGCGATTTCCACAAAGATCATCAGTTGGTGCAGGAAGCCCCCGAGGTCGCGCCGCGCCAGCGCATCGTAGAAAGGCTGGTTCCATCGGTTGAGCAGAACCTGCCCGATCGAGGTCGCGATGATGACGGCGACGATGCCGACGCTGACCCAGGCAAGCGGCCGGCGCACCGGCGAGGTCTTCAGCGCCATGCGTATCGTGGCCAATTGGTCGGAAAGGCTGCTGGTCTCGATCGAGAACGCGGCCTGCTCGGCGCCTGGCTTGTAGTCCATTTGGTCAGCCATAAAGGAAATCCCTGATTTCGGGCGCGATCAACGGAGCCGCGCCGCGAAGCTTTCCCTCACATAGGGTGGCGATGGGGGTAAAGGACAAGGCGCGACATCGATCACGAACGCGTCACCGTCGCGCGGCGGCGTCCGCCGCCTTGCGCCCGAGCCGCGTCGCGCCCTGGGGCGAGAAGACCGGCACGAAGACGCGGCGCGAGGCGCGCTGGGCGACCGGCACGCCCTGGTAGAGCCGTTTCTGCGCCTCGACGACGATGACGCCCGAAAAGATCGGCCAGAATCGGCGGCCGGCCCGCTCCAGCACATTGTGGAACCGCATCAGGAAACGCCGCGGCGACGGCGGGAAGAACAGCGCATCGCTCCACGTCGCCGGGGTGAAATTCGCCTCGCGCAGCAACTCGGTCAGCTGGCCGCGCGAGAACGGCCGGCCGTTGCCGAAGGGCGTGTGCTCGAAGCGCGCCCAGACGCCGCGCCTGTTGGGCACGACGATGACGACTCTGCCCGCCGGCGACAGCACGCGCCAGATTTCGTTCAGCGTCTCGCGCGGGTTTTCGGCGTGCTCGAGCGAATGCACCAGGAGCACGCGATCAATGCAGGAATCGACCAGCGGCAGTTCCTCGTCGAAGACCAGCGCCGTTGCCGTCGGTCCCGACGCCGGCCACACCACCGCGCCCTGCGTTGCCGGCATGAAAGCGAAGACACGCTCGGCATCGGTGCCGAAGCGTTCCAGCCATGGCAGCGTGTAGCCGAGGCCGACCAGCCGCTCGTTGGGGACGGTTGCCCAGATGGACGACAGCGCCATGGTGATCGAGCGCTCGGCGAGACGCCCGAGCGTGGACGAGTAGAAGGAACGCAGGTCGACGATGTCCGAATGCATGCGCGGGACGGTAGCCGTGAAGCCTGCCAAGTTCAACAAAGGCGGCAAGTTCGATGAACGCGCCAAGTTCGACAAACCCGGATGACATCGGCGGCCGGTCGCCCTATGTCTGCGGCGATGGATGGAGAAAGATGCCTATGGCCGTAGAGATCGAGCAGTTCATGTGTCGCACGGACAATTTTGGCGTGCTGGTTCACGATCCCAAAAGCGGCGAGACGGCGATCATCGACGCGCCGGAAGAAGCGCCGATCCTTGCGGCGATCAAGCGCACCGGCTGGACGCCGACATTGATTCTCACCACGCACCATCATGCCGATCATGTCGAGGCCAATCTGGCGCTCAAGGAGCGCTTCAAGCTGCGCATCATCGGCCCGGAAGCCGAGAAGGCAAAGATTCCCGGCATCGACGAGACGGTCAGCCAAGGCTCGGTCGTGCGCCTTGGCGAGGAACGGATCGAAGTCATCGAGACGCCCGGCCATACCGCCGGCCATGTCTCCTATCACCTGCCAACCTCGAAAGTGGCCTTCACCGCCGACACTTTGTTCGCGCTGGGTTGCGGCCGCCTGTTCGAATGCAAGCCGCCGGTTATGCATGAATCGCTGAAGAAGCTGGCGGCACTGCCGGCGGAAACCGCCATCTATTGCGGCCACGAATACACACTTGCCAATGCCCGCTTCGCGGTGACGGTCGACCCGGGCAACCCGCTGCTGAGGGATCGCGCGGCCAGGATCGAGGCGTTGCGCGCCGACAACAAGCCGACGCTGCCGACGACCATCGGCGAGGAACTGTCGACCAACCCGTTCCTGCGCTGGCACGACCCGGCAATCCGCAAGCATCTCGGCATGGAGAAAGCCTCGGATGCCGAGGTGTTCGCGGAGATCCGCAAGCGCAAGGATAATTTCTAATTCCACCGCATTTAGCGACATGCACCGGGCCAAAGACCGCCAATGACCAGCGCCGCCGAGATCATCGCAACGCTAGGCCTTGAGCCGCATCCCGAGGGCGGCTGGTACGCCGAGACGTTTCGCGACGCCGCGGGCGGCCCGCGCGGTCATTCCACCGCGATCTACTTCCTACTCGAGCAAGGTCAGCTTTCGGCATGGCATCGGGTGCAGGACGCGGCCGAGGTCTGGCATTTTTATGCCGGCGCGCCGCTGGCGCTGTCGATGCATGAGGAGGGCGCAGGCGTGGTCATCGAGCAGGTGCTTGGCACGGCCCTTGCCGCGGGCGAGCGGCCGCAGATCGTCGTGCCGGCCGGCTGGTGGCAGTCGGCGCGCAGCTTAGGTGAATGGACGTTGGTCGGCTGCACCGTGGCCCCGGGCTTCGATTTCGCGGCCTTCGAGCTGGCTGAGCCCGGCTGGCGGCCGGTCTAGGCCAGCAGAAACCCCAGCGTGATCGCCAGCTGGGCGGCGTAATAAAGCACCCAGACCGCGTAGCGCATCCACAGGCGCTGCGGCGAGATCGCCGCGAGCAGGAAGCGCTCGGTGGCCAGCAACCCGTCCGAAGCGATGAACACCACCGCGCCGGCGATGACCCATGCTCTGCCGGTGGTGAGCGCCGAAATGCCCATGGCGAGGATCGCCGCGACATAGACGGCGATCGGGATGCGCAGTTGCGGACCGACGCGGCGCCAGAGCGCGGCAAGCATGACGATGCCGAATACGGCCATGGCGAGCGCGATCACGCCCCGCCAGGATTCGGCGCTCAACAGGCCGAGCCCGCCACCCGACTGCGAGAACAGCGCGACATAGGCGATGTGGCCGGCGAGGAAGCTCGCCAGCCCGCCGAGGAAGGCCTTTTCGCCGTCGCGCGACAGGAAGGCGTCGCCGATGGCGCTCAAGCCCAGCGCCGCGACAAGCAGCAGCGGACCGCCCTGCATGGCGGCAAGCACGGCCAGCAAGGCGACTGCAAGCGTCTTTGCTGCCGTGCGCGTCCATTTCGGCGGCATGTCGAGCGCAAAGGCGTAGATCACGGCCGCGACGAACGAGAACAGAAGCGTCGCGTTGGCGTTGGCCTCGATGCCGCCGGCAAACGGCATCATGCGTTCACCTGTTTGACCGCCGGCTTGCGCATCAGCAGAGACTTCGCGGCCAGCGCGGCACCTCCAGTGATGAGCACGCAAGCCGCGAGGATGCGCAACGACGGCTCGGCGACGCCGGCGGCGATCAGCACCAGCGTCGACAACAGCGGCGCGGCATAGCTCGCGGCGCCCAGCACCTGGATGTTGCCGCGCTTGACGCCGATGTCCCAGGCATAGAAGGCCGCGCCGACCGGCATCAGGCCGAGCCCGATGACCGCCAGCCACTGTCCGGGGCCGTCGGGCAGCACGGTCTTCTCAAGCAGAAGATGGCAGACCAGCGAAAGCACCGACGTCGCCGCGCAGAACCAGGTGACGATCGAGGTCGGCACCGACGGGAAACGCCGCGACAGAAGCGAATAGGACGACCACAACAGCGCGCAGATGGCGGCCATCGCGTAGCCGAAGGCATAGCGCGCGTCGAAGGCCAGCCCGCCGCCCTTGGTGACGATCAGGAAGGTGCCGGCAAGGCCGAGCAGCGCGCCGACGACATGGTTCCAGGCCAGCCGCTCGCCCGGCATCAGCGCGGAACCCAGCACGATCAGCAGCGGCCACAGATAGGCGATCAGGCTCGCCTCGACCGCCGGCGCGTTGCGCAGCGCCGTGAAGTAAAAGAAATGGTAGCCGAACAGGCCGGCTATGCCGATCACCCAGACCTGTGGCGGGATCTTCTCACTGCGGTCGGGCGCCGGCATCACCAGCCGGGCCGCCAGCCCGACGCAGGTGCCGATGGCGAATGTGATGGCCGACAGCAGGAATGGCGGCACCTGCCCCGAGGCGTCGGTGAGCAGCGCCAGCAGCGCCCACATGGCGACCGCCGAAAACCCGATCAATGTTGCGCGCCCCATATCTCCCCCGCCGGCGCGCGGCGGCGCCTCGAGCAATTCCAGGAAAAGTGCCTTGCGGTTTTCCGTCCGGAATTGCGTAAAACTGAATTAATTTACCGCCTCGAATCGTCCGGCGCTGATGGTCAGCGGACCGATCTGGGTCCCGACCGTGGCGCGGATCGGCGCATATACGCCGGATTGACCGACCGGTGCAAACGTCACCAGCATGCGGCTCTTATTCTTCAGGTAGTTCAGCGCCTTGCGTCCCTTGCGATAGCCCGCCACCGGCTCGAAGCCCATCTTGCAGGTCACCGTGTCGCCCTTGTAGCCCGGCACCGCGATCGAGCCCCTGGAGGCATAGGTCAGTGTCAGGTCGGCGCGCATCTCGCCATCATAGAACTTGACCGTGCGTCCGCAGACCTTGTCCAGGCTGTCGGCATGGATGACGGTCGCGGCCATCGGATCGAGCACCGATTTCAGGTCTCCGTCGCCGATCGGCACCCAGCTCTTCGGATCGCGCTTCCCTGGAGCGGGAACGACTTGCGTGGAGGAGACCGCCCCATTGCTGAAGCGGATGTCGACCATGGAGGACTTCTTGCCGGACGTATAATCGGCCCTGAACACCTGCGGCGTCATCCGCTTGTCGGCAATGATGCCTTTCGACGAAATCGTGCCTTTCGTGTCGTCGAACAGCCTGCCGAGCCCGGCGGCGGAGACGGTGCCGTTGATGGCGTAGGTATCGCCCACATAGCGGCTGAAAAAGGTCGCCCTGGCGATCGAAAGGCCCAGATAGGACACCGTATATTCGCCCTTGAAGGACTGTGGCGAGGGGGCGGCGAAGCTTGTTGCCGGCACGGCAAGGGCAAGAAGGGTGGCGAACGCATGAGATGGACGGAGCATGGCGGCTGGCGAATCCCTGGCGGTTCGGCCGGAACGCAACGGCTCCAGCCTGGCATATCCCTTCGCCAAGGGCTTATAGTATTAAATCCGGCCTTTATATGGAGCGGGCCCGACGGCAGGCGACGCGCCGGAGCTTGACGCAATGGCGAAATGCCACTATGGAACGCCAACTTTTCCAAAGGCCGCCTGACCGAGACCGCGCGCCGCCTGGCGCGGGCAGAATGGTTTGGCAGGTTTAGAAACTGAAGGTTAGACAAATGTCCCGCACCTGCGAACTCACTGCCAAGGCAGTCCAGACCGGCAACAATGTGAGCCACGCCAACAACAAGACCAAGCGTCGCTTCCTGCCGAACCTGGTCAATGTGACGCTGATTTCCGAAGCGCTGAACCAGAACGTTCGGCTGCGCATTTCGGCCAACGCGCTGCGTTCGGTCGAGCATCGCGGTGGCCTCGACGCCTTCCTGGTCAAGGCCGACGTCAAGGAATTGTCGCAGCGCGCCCGTCTGCTGAAGAAGCAGATCGCCAAGAAGCTTGCCGAGCAGTCGGCCGCTTAAAGCATTCGGGCGCGGGACGACCGCATCGGGCACCGGCCAGACCGGTGCTCGGAATAAGAGCGAGCGTCGGCATGACGCTCGGCTGGTTCCATTACCCAGGATAAAAAAATGAATTTCCTGACGCGATACCTGCCCTTCGTGGCTGCCATGGCGCTTGTCGTCGTGGCGTCGAATATCCTCGTGCAGTTCCCGATGCAGGGCCAGGTCGGCGGCCTGTCGCTCGCCGACCTGCTCACCTGGGGCGCCTTCACCTATCCCTTCTCCTTCCTGGTCACCGACCTAGCCAACCGCCGCTACGGCCCGGCCGTGGCGCGCAAGGTGGTGTTCGTGGGTTTCATGACTGCGGTGACCTGCTCGATCCTGGTCCCGCCCTTCCTGTTCCGTCATGGCCTGATCGAGTTCGAGACCGCCGCCGATCGGCTGGTGCGCATCGCGGCCGCTTCCGGCGCCGCCTTCCTCACCGCGCAATTGCTCGACGTCACCGTCTTCAACCGGCTGCGCCGGCAGAGCTGGTGGCGCGCGCCGATCGTCGGCACGCTGGTCGGCTCGGTGTTCGACACGCTCGTCTTCTTCGGCGTCGCCTTTTCCGCCGCCTTCGCCTTTGCCGGTCCCAATGACGGTTTCGCGCTGGAGACCGCGCCGCTGATGGGCGTGCTGCCGGTCGAGACGATGCGCTGGGTCTCCTGGGCGCTTGGCGACCTTTCGGTGAAGCTCATCATCGCCGTCGTGGCGCTGATCCCCTACCGGCTGCTCGCCGCGCGGTGGAGCCAGCCGGCGATGGCGGTGTAAGCCATGCTTCCAGCGAGTGGAATCAGGCCGTGATCCCTTGGGTTCAGCTTGATTCCGCCCGCACGCCCGATGGCGGCCAGGAACTGCGCCTGAAGCAGCGCGGCACTGAATTCTCGATCATGCTCGGCACCAACGAGCTGATGAACAGCCGCCTCAGCGGCTCCGAGGAGGCGCTCGCCAGGCTTTCCTGCGAGCGGATCGCCGGCCGCAAGCGGCCAAGCATCCTCATCGGCGGGCTCGGCATGGGCTTCACCTTGCGCGCCGCTCTCGCCGCGCTCGATCGCGATGCCGCCGTCACCGTCGCCGAGCTTGTCCCCGCGGTCGTTGGCTGGGCGCGTGGACCGATGTCGACGATCTTCGGCGGCTGCCTCGACGACCCTCGCGTCAGCATTCGCGAGGCTGATGTCGGCCAGCTGATAAGGACGCAGAAAGCCGCTTGGGACGCCATTCTGCTCGACGTCGACAATGGTCCCGAGGGCATCGTCTACAAGGGCAATGACTCGCTCTATGACGCGGCCGGGCTGGCCGCCGCTAGCGCTGCACTGAAACCGGGCGGCGTGCTGGCGGTCTGGTCGCAGGGACCGGACGGCGGCTTCACCCGGCGGCTGAAGCAGGCAGGCTTCGCGGTCGAAGAGGTCAACACGCGCGCCCGCGGCAAGCGCGGCGCCCGCCACGTGATCTGGATTGCAGCCAAGGGGCCTTGAGCCGACAGGATTTGCCGCGGCGGCTTTACGCTTTGTTACGGCTGATGGTGCAGGATCGCGAAAATTCTCCAAGGCTTCGCAACCACCATGACCGTGCAAGGCACCGGTTGGAAAAATGATCTCCTGCTTGCGGCATGCGCTACCCTGGTGGTGCTGACGATCAACGCGGTTTCCGGCTTCCCGACCCTTGCGAATTATGGCGCGGACAATGACAGCATGCTGCGGCTGGTCGAGGTCCGCGACCTGCTCGCCGGCCAGGGCTGGTTCGATCTCCATCAATACAGGATGGGCACGGCGGACGGTTTCGTCATGCACTGGTCCCGGCTGGTGGACGCGCCGCTCGCATTGCTTGTCATGGTCTTCGACGCGCTGGGCGCCGGCGCCGCCACCGCCGAACGGGTAGCGCGGATCATCTGGCCGACCACGCTCTACGGACTGACCATATTCGTGCTCATGCGCGCCTCGCGGCGCTTCGCCGGCGCCGACGTCGCGATGCCGTCGCTCATCCTGTCGACGGCCGCGCTTTTCTTCCTGATGGTCTACAGCCCCGGCGTGATCGATCATCACAATGTCCAGCTGCTGCTGACGGCGGCCAGCCTTTGGCTTCTGATGGAGGCGCCCTTCTGGCGGCCTGCCGCGCTCCTGTCGGGCATTTGCGCCGGCCTGACGCTCGCCGTCGGCATGGAAACCGCTCCCTATGTGGCGACGCTCGGCATCTGCGCCGGGGTCCTGTTCATCCTCGACGATAAGGAGCGCGCCACCGCGCGAGGCTTCGGCCTTGGATTTGCCGGCATCGCCTTGCTGGTCTTCGTGGCGACCATCCGGCCTTCCGACTGGGGCATGGCCCAATGCGACGCCTTCTCGTCCTTCCAGTTCGCGGTTGCGGCACTTTCCGGCTTCGGCCTCGCGATCGCCTCGACATTGCCAGTGTCGACGGTCCAGGCACGGTTCGTTTCGATGCTGGCGCTAGCCACGGTGGTCGCGGTGACTGTGATAGCAGCCTTCCCACAGTGCCTGGCGTCGCCCTATGCGGGCATGGACGAGCGCATCCGCACCTTTTGGCTGGCCGACGTGGTCGAAGCGCAGCCCTTCTGGAGCGTCGCCGTCCACCAGCCCAAGCTGATGGCGGCGCGCTATGTGACGCCCTTCATCGCGATCCTGCTGATCGGCTTTCAGTTGCGAAGCCGTCGCCTGCGCCGCGAGGAGATGCTTGCCGCCATCCTGCTTGTCGTCGCCTTCGGCGTCAGCCTCTGGCAGGTGCGCGGCTCGACCTTTTCCGTCGCCTTCGCCGTGCTGCCGCTCTCGGCCTGGATCGCGCAAATCCGCCTCAGGGCCAGCGCCGCGCCCTCATGGCGGATCTCCACCGCCATCGTCACGGCGTGGCTGGTCTCGCTCAATGCGACCTGGGCCGGGGTAGCGGTGGCGGCGCAATCCGTGGTCCAGAAGGCGCCGCAGCAGATCAATTCCGATCCCGATCATGCCGTGACCTGCGGAAAGCCGGACGACTTCCGCGATCTGGCCGCCATGCCGGCGACGACCGTGCTTGCCTCGTCCAATCTCGGCTCGGGGATATTGATGTTCACCGCCCACCGGGCGCTGGCCGGCCCCTACCACCGCAATGTCGGCGGCAATCTCGCCATGCTCGACGCTTTCATGGGAACGCCGGAAGCAGCCCGCGCCGTCATCCAGCGCGAGCAAGTGGGATTGATCGCGATCTGCCGCGGCAACACGGAAGAGATATCGCTGGGCTTGGACGCGCCGGATGGTCTTGCCGCGGCATTGCTGCGGGGCGACCTGCCGGCATGGCTTGAACTGGACCAGTCGACCGCGGGCAAGCCGATCGAGATCTACAAGGTCCGTTGAATATCGGCTTGCGGCCAAATCAGCACCGTCGCCGGGTGCCTTGCAATGCCCTTGCTTTGCGCCGATGCAACACCTCGTGTTTTGGATACCGCGATTGAAGCCAGTCCGTGGATCATTGCAATCCAGCCTGTGCTTTGGTTAGCATTCCGCACGGTCGGGGTTCTTCGGATTGGGGAAGGTTATCCATGTCGGTCATAGACGGCGCGGCGGCGCCTGCATCAGCCAGACAAACGCTGCAGCATGTTGTCTCCCACATGGTGGAGGCGGTGAACCGCGCCGCGTTCGTGGAAAAGCCCTTCTGGCACCTGGAAATGACCGATGTCTTCCCGGCGGACCTCTATCAGCGCATGCGCGCCGCCATGCCCGAGGCGCGCGAATATCGCGCGCTCAAGGGCCGCAACAATGTGAACATCAAGGCCGACGGCACCGCGACGCGGATCAAGATCGACCTCTATCCCGAATATATCCGCCATCTGCCAGCTGAGAAACGGGCCGTCTGGGCCTTGGTCGGCAAGGCATTGCACGCGCCGGAACTGAAGGATGCCTTCATGCGCCGCCTTGCCCCGGGCCTGGAGCGCCGGTTCGGCTCGGATTTCATGAAGGTCGGCATGTACCCGGTGCCGATGCTGACGCGAGACGTGGCGGGCTACAAGATCGGCTTCCACACCGACACGAAATGGAAGGGCATAACGGTCCAGTTCTATTTGCCCGAGGACGACTCGATCAACCATATCGGCACCCGCTTCGCCGAGCGCAAGCCGGACGGGCGTTTCGAGAATTCGCATCGGATGTCGTTTTCGCCGAACACCGGCTACGCCTTTGCGGTCGGCACCGACACCTGGCACGCGGTCGATACTGTCGGGCCGGAAGTCCGCACCCGCGACAGCATCCTTCACACCTATTTCGTCGACAACACGGCGACGCTCAAGATCCGCAACCGGAGCAAGCGCGCCGCCAATTTCGTGATGAACGAAGTCCGCCACGTCGGCCGGTAATCTCCAGGTGCTTGCCCGCCGGTCTTGCTCAGTCCTGGTGCAGGATGAATTCCAAATAGAGGTTGCGCTGCAGGATCGAATGGTTGTCGTCGGATACTAGCGACACCATCAGCGCGCCATCGTCGCGGGTCCAGACGTCGAGCCCTTCCATATTGTCGATCTCGTAGCCCAGGTCGGCCTCCATCAGCATCGGCCCGTCGGCAACCGCGCCCTTCTCGACGCTCTCGCCATAGATGCGCCGCAGCCGCATCTTCACCCCGCGCGCGATCGAGAAGCTGCGCTCCAGAAGCAGCAGGTCGCCGTCCGGCAGGAAGGCGCCGTCGGTGATGTCGAAATCGCCGTTGCGCCTGACGGTGAAGACGCCCTTATGCGGACCTTCGATAATGGCGGCGTAGACGTTGCCCGCCTTGTCGAGGCTCCTCTCCGAAACCACGACCAGCCCGCCCGCATGCTGGCCGTAAGGGTTGGCATGGGCGACGGTCTCGAAGCCGCGGTTCTGGCGCAGCTCCTGGGCGGGAACCAGATAGTCGAGCTGCCTGATCGGCGCTTTCATATTGTCGGGGTCGATCTTGAACTGGGCGACGCGCTGGTCCCGCTCGAAGCCGACGGTGGCGATGCCGTCCTTCACCGCGAGCCCTTCCGCGTCGACCTTCCATTTCCGGTCGATCGGCCGACCCGAAGCGTCGACCATATGCTGCATGCGGAAATTCTTGACACCCGAGGGGCGCTTGCCGGCGTCATGCGCGATCGTGCCGAAGAACCAGAAGCCGGTGTCGGCGACCCCGATGAAGTCGCTGCTCGGCTTCAAGAAACGAAGCGCCGACAGCGCGCCGAAATCGCGCGCCGGCGAGGTCATCTCCAGCCCGCCGACGAATTCGAACGGTCCGAACCGCGTCTCGTCATGGCCGGTATGGAACTGGGTGATCGGCCGCGCTGAAATCTCGACGGTCTCGACGGGAGCTCTCTGGGCGGCAATGGCCGGCGAGGCGCAGGTCAGCACGCAGGCGAAGAGCGTCCGCCGCGTAGGCCGCCCCGAAAACATCATCCGGCGCGTCGCAATCCGCCGCGGCGCGTGTCGCGCGCGCTTTCCTCGCCGAACAGCGAGGCGAGCTGCTCGGTCATGGCCCCGGCCAGTTCCTCGGCATCGACGATGGTGACGGCGCGGCGGTAGTATCGCGTGACGTCGTGGCCGATGCCGATGGCCAAAAGCTCGACCGGCGAGCGGGTCTCGATCAGCTCGATGACCGCCCGCAGATGCCGCTCCAGATAGTTGCCCGGATTGACGGAGAGCGTCGAATCGTCGACCGGCGCTCCGTCCGAGATCATCATCAGGATCTTGCGCTGCTCGGGCCGGCCGATCAGCCGGTTATGCGCCCAAAGCAGCGCCTCGCCGTCGATGTTTTCCTTGAGCAGGCCCTCGCGCATCATCAGCCCGAGATTGCGCCGGGCGCGTCGCCATGGATGATCGGCGGATTTGTAGATGATGTGGCGCAGGTCGTTGAGCCGGCCGGGATTGGGCGGCTTGCCATCCTTCAGCCACTTTTCACGCGCTTGCCCGCCTTTCCACGCCCGCGTGGTGAAGCCGAGGATCTCGACCGAAACGCCGCAGCGCTCCAGCGTGCGCGCCAGGATGTCGGCGCAGGTCGCCGCGACCGTGATCGGCCGGCCGCGCATCGAGCCCGAATTGTCGAGCACAAGGGACACGACGGTGTCACGGAACTTGGTGTCGCGCTCCTGCTTGAAGGACAGCGGCTGCATCGGATCGATGACGACGCGCACCAGACGCGCCGGATCGAGATAGCCTTCCTCAAGATCGAAATCCCAGGAGCGGTTCTGCTGCGCCATCAGCCGGCGCTGCAGCCGGTTGGCCAACCGCCCGACGACGCCGGACAGGTTGGCGAGCTGCTTGTCGAGGAAGGCGCGCAGCCGGTCGAGCTCCTCTTCCTCGCACAGGTCCTCGGCGCCCACCGTCTCGTCGAAGGCGGTGGTGAAGACCTTGTAGTCGATCTCTTTCGGCAGGTTGAGGAACGGGTTGTCGTTGCGCTTGGCCTCGCCGGGCGTCTCGGCGTCGGAATCGTCCTCGTCGGAGAGGTCGTCCGATGTGGCGTCCGTCGCCTCCGTCTCGGCCGACTCTTCCTCGTCGGCGGAAGCTTCGGCATCTTCCGACTGCGACTGCTCGGAGCCTGAATCCTCCTCGCCGCCTTCCTCGCTCTGTTCCTCGCCCTGCTGCTCGTTCTCTTCGTTTTCCTCGGAGTCGTCGGTTTCCTGGTCGTCGCCGAGCTCCTCGGCCATCTCCATGGAAACCAGCATGTCGCGCACGACACGGGCAAAGGCCTGCTGGTCCTCGAGCTTGGCCGAAAGGCCATCCATGTCGCCGCGGGCCTTCTCCTCGACCCAGGGGCGCCAAAGATCGACCAGCCGCTCGGCGCTCTTCGGGATAGCGCGGCCGGTGAGTTTTTCGCGCACGATCAGCGCGATCGCTTCCTCCAGCGGGGCGTCGGCCTTGTCCCTGACGTCGACGAGGTTGGCCTTGGTGTATTTGTCCTCGAGCATCGAGCCGATATTGTCGGCCACGCCCTGCATGGCGCGGCTGCCGATCGCCTCGACGCGCGCCTGCTCGACGGCGTCGAAGATGGATCGCGCGAGCTTCCCTTCCGGCGCCAGCTTGTTGTGGATGCGCTGATCGTGGCAGGCGCGCTTCAGCGCCATGGAATCGCCGATGCCGCGCGTGATCGCGATGTCGTTGCGGGAAGCTTTCTTCGGCAGCTCGGGCAGCCGGGCGCGGTTGCCGGCCAGCGCCGGCCGGTCCTTGGCGAAGCCGACCTCGAGATCCTTGTCGCCGGCGACGGCGCGCATGCACACGGTGACGGCGCGCTTGAAGCTGTCCGCTTCAGACCCGTTCTTCGGCTTGTTGCGCGTGTTGTCGCCCGGACCCGCCATTGATCATTCCCTGCGCGTTTTCATGCTGAACGGCCGGAGGCCATTCAGCTGCGCGCCTAGCCCAGCACCACGTTGGCGGCGCTCTCTGGCAGATCCTCGCCGAAGGCGCGCTGGTAGAACTCGGCCACCACCGAACGCTCCAGCTCGTCGCATTTGTTGAGGAAGGTCAGCCGGAACGCCATGCCGATATCGCCGAATATCTCGGCGTTCTCGGCCCAGGTGATGACGGTACGCGGGCTCATCACGGTCGACAGGTCGCCGTTGATGAAGGCCGAGCGCGTCATGTCGGCGACGCGCACCATCTTGTTGACGATGTCCCTGCCCTTGTTGTCGCGGTAGTGCTTGGCCTTGGCCAGCACGATGTTCACCTCATTGTCATGCGGCAGGTAGTTGAGCGTGGTGACGATCGACCAGCGGTCCATCTGCGCCTGGTTGATCTGCTGCGTGCCGTGATAGAGGCCGGTGGTGTCGCCGAGACCGACCGTGTTGGCGGTGGCGAACAGCCGGAAGGCCGGATGCGGGCGGATGACACGGCTCTGGTCGAGTAGCGTGAGCCGCCCCGACGATTCCAGCACGCGCTGGATGACGAACATCACGTCCGGCCGGCCGGCGTCATACTCGTCGAAGCAGAGTGCGACATTGTGCTGATAGGCCCAGGGCAGGATGCCGTCGCGGAACTCGGTGACCTGCAGGCCTTCCTTGACCACGATGGCGTCCTTGCCGACGAGGTCGATACGGCTGACATGGCTGTCGAGGTTGACGCGCACGCAGGGCCAGTTGAGCCGTGCCGCCACCTGCTCGATATGCGTCGACTTGCCGGTGCCGTGATAGCCCGACACCATCACGCGGCGGTTGTAGGCAAAGCCGGCGAGGATCGCCAATGTCGTCGCCTTGTCGAACAGATAATCCGGGTCGATGTCCGGGACATGCTCGGTCGCCGCCGAATAGGCGGGAACGACCATCTTGGACTCGAAACCGAATTTCTCCTTCACCGACACCGTCGTGTCGGGCAGGTTGGCGATGTCGCGATCGACCTTGTTCATCTCTATCAACGTCTCCACGGGCGAAACGCCGCGTTTCGCCGGCAATCGATTTTGTCCGGGGGCGGTCTTAGAGCCTTTTCCAACCTGATGAAAGTTGGAAAACGCCACGAACCGTAGGGCCGCTCAGCACAATCCTGCCTGCTTGAGCACGCGATAGGCCTGCAGCACATCGCGGAACCGGTCTTCCGAACCTCTGTCGCCGCCATTCGCATCCGGATGGTGGCGCTTAACCAGTTCCTTATAACGCGCCTTGATGTCCTGACCAGTCGCCTTTGTATCAAGGCCAAGCGTTTCCAGCGCCTTGGCCTCAAGCGGCTTGGCCTTGCGCTCGCGCGGTTCGCGCGCGCCTGAGCCGAACAGGTTGAACGGGTCGCGCATGCGGTTGTAGTAGCCGGCGCGCCCTGAGCGCTGCTGCGCGAAATCCGGCGCCGAGCGCGCCCCGCCGCCATTGGCGCCCATGCGCCAGGTCGGCCTGTGACCGGTCAGCGCCTCTTTCTGGAAGCGGGCGATCTCGCTGTCCGACACGCCGGAGAAGTAGTTGAAGCCCTTGTTGTATTCGCGCACATGATCGAAGCAGAAGCGGAAATACTCGCCTTCCTTCAGGCGCCCGACCGGCGCCCGGTGCGTGCCGGCCTCGTTGCAGCCGTCCCACTGGCAGATCGGCGCGCGCGACTTCAGCTCCGCGTCCTTTTCCGGCCGGATCCGGATCTTCTCGAAATATTTGGGATACGCTTTCATCTCACCCATTTATGGGCTGTTCGCATGTGCGAAACAAGAATTGACATTTCGCCGATGATCGCCCTAACCGCTGAATCGCGGCTTAAAAGCGGTCGAAATACAAGATTTTGCGGCTGTGCCGCATATGTGGTGAAGGGAAGCGCTGATGTCCATACAGGCCAAGATGGAAGACAAGCTGAAAGCGGCATTTTCGCCCGAACGGCTCGCCGTCATCAATGAAAGCCACCTTCATGCAGGCCATCACCATGTCGAGTCCGGCCATCACGCGACGTTCGACGGCACCGGCGAGACGCATTTTCGCGTCCGCATTGTCTCGCCGAGTTTTGCCGGCATGAGTCGCATCGACCGCCACCGCGCCGTCAACCAGCTGCTTGCCGACGAACTGAAGGCAGGCGTGCACGCGCTGGCGATCGAGCCGGCCGCCCCCGGCGAGAAGACGCGCTGGTAGTCAGGCCACGGTCGCCTTCAGGAAGGCCAGCGCCGCCGCGGTCAAGACGTCGCCATCCTCGCCGAAATCGCCATTGATCGACATATGCGTATAGGCGCTGCCGTCGAACAGCGTGACCTTGGTGCCGGTGGCGCGCAGGCGCTCGGCGAAGGCTTTCGACTCCTCGCCTCGCCCGGGCGCGCGCGAATAAGCGATGAAGGTCGGCGGATGCTTCCTGCCGTCGACATAGCTCGACGGCGACAGCGCCGCCCATTGTTTCGGGTCGGAGAAGACACGCGCATAGGCGCGCACCATGCCGCCATTTCTCGCAAGCGCGGCAAGATCGTAGGCCCTGGTGTCGTCCAGGATCAGCGCGGCGACGCCCGGCAATCCTCCGCGCATGCCGGTCAGCGCGACCAGATGGCAGCCGGCAGAATGGCCCATGCCGACGATGCGGTCCGGATCGCCGCCATGCCGGGCGATGTTGGCGCGCACATAGGCATAGGCCTTTTCGACATCGCCGGCCTGGGTGGCGACATCCGCTTCCGGCAGCATGCGGTAGTCGATCGAGACGAACACGAAGCCATTGGCGAGCAGGAAGTCCGGCTTTGAGCCGACCTGGCTGCGCTTGCCGAACCGCCAGGCGCCGCCATGGACGAAGAAGACCACCGGCAGGTTCTTCGCGCCGGCCGGCGCGTAGATGTCGAGCTTGGCCGGACCGTAATCGAGGGTCTGCGGTTCCGGCTGGCCCGGACGGCCGGCGGCTGACACACCCAGCGGCAACAGCGCCGCCAGGCTTGCCACGATGAAGCTGCGTCGATCGATCATCGTCATCTCCGGCCAGGTTGTGTCGCGGCGGGCACAGATGCTCGTCACGCGCCTCGTTTACGAACCAAAAATGACAACTTTCGGTGCGAAACCAAATCCGCTCCTTGACCGTCCGCTGGCAATCACCACGTATGTTCATAGGCGAGCATTTAAGGCCGAATCGGGGTGTCCCGAAGGCCAATGTCGGGGTGCATTGTGCGCTCTCTCTTCAGATGAAGGGAACCACAATGCTTTCCGGTGGTTGATGAAGCGATGAGCCGATTGGCAGCCTATCGGCTCCGAGGCAAAGCATCATGCGCGAGAACCAATCCGACGTCTTCGATCTGTTTTCGGAGATCTATTCCAATGCGGCACAGGAAGAGATCAGCCTTCAGCAATATCTGCTGGCCTGCCGCGAGGACAAATCCATGTACGCCTCGGCGCCGGAGCGCATGGTCGAGGCGATCGGCGAGCCGAATCTGGTCGACACCAGCAAGGACGAGCGGCTCGGCCGCATTTTCTCCAATCGCACCATAAAGATCTATCCCTCCTTCTCCGACTTCTACGGAATGGAGGATACGATCGAGCGCATCGCCGGATATTTCCGCTACGCCTCGCAGGGCCTCGAGGAGCGCAAGCAGATCCTCTATCTTCTCGGCCCGGTCGGCGGCGGCAAATCCTCGCTCGCCGAACGGCTGAAGAAGCTGATGGAAGAGCGGCCGATCTACACGCTCAAGGTCGGCAACCAGATCAGCCCAATCTTCGAATCGCCACTCGGCCTCTTCCATCCCGACCGGATGGGCGATCTGCTGGAGGACAAATACGGCATCGCCCGCCGCCGCCTGAACGGACTGATCTCGCCCTGGGCAGCCAAGCGTCTGGATGAGTTGAAGGGCGACATCTCGAAATTCAGCGTCGTCAAGCTGATGCCGTCGCGGCTGCGTCAGATCTCCATCGCCAAGACCGAGCCCGGCGACGAGAACAATCAGGATGTCTCGGCGCTGGTCGGCAAGGTCGACATCAGGCAGTTGGAGCATTTCAGCCAGTCCGACCCGGACGCCTATTCCTACAGCGGCGGTCTGAACCGGACGACGCAAGGCCTGCTCGAATTCGTCGAGATGTTCAAGGCGCCGATCAAGGTCCTGCACCCGCTGCTGACCGCGACCCAGGAAGGCAGCTACAACGGCACCGAGAATTTCGGCGCCTTCCCCTACCAGGGCATCGTCGTCGCCCATTCCAACGAATCGGAATGGCAGCAGTTCAAGAACAACAAGAACAATGAGGCGTTCCTCGACCGCATCCTCGTGGTCAAGGTTCCCTATTGCCTGCGCATCACCGAGGAGCGGCAGATCTACGAGAAGCTGCTGCGCGAAAGCGAGCTGGCGAACAGTCCCTGCGCGCCCGAGGTTTTGGACATTCTCAGCCGCTTCACCGTCTCGACCCGCCTTGCTGAGCACGAGAACTCGCCGCTCTACACCAAGATGCGCGCCTATGACGGCGAGAACCTCAAGGAGATCGATCCGAAGGCGAAATCGGTGCAGGAATATCGCGATGCCGCCGGCGTCGACGAGGGCATGACCGGCGTCAGCACGCGTTTCGCCTTCAAGATCCTGTCGCAGACCTTCAACTACGACACCAAGGAGGTGGCCGCCGATCCCGTCCACCTGATGTACATCCTCGAAGAGGCGATCAAGCGCGAGCAATTCCCGAAGGAAACGGAGGCCGCCTATCTCGAGTTCATCAAGTCGGAACTCGCCAGCCGCTATGCCGAGTTCATCGGCCACGAGATCCAGAAAGCCTATCTGGAATCCTACAGCGAGTACGGCCAGAACCTCTTCGACCGCTACATCGCTTATGCCGATGCCTGGATCGAGGATCAGGACTACAAGGACCCCGACACCGGCCAGATCCTCAACCGCGAGGTTCTGGAGAAGGAGTTGTCGCAGGTCGAAAAGCCGGCCGGCATCGCCAACCCCAAGGACTTCCGCAACGAAGTGGTCAAATTCACCTTGCGCGCCCGGGCGCGCAACCATGGCCGCAATCCTTCCTGGACGAGTTATGAAAAGCTTCGCGAGGTTATCGAGAAGCGCATGTTCGGCCAGGTCGAGGACCTGTTGCCGGTGATCAGCTTCGGTTCCAAGCAGGACAGCGTCACCGAGAAGCGGCACAATGAATTCGTGCAGCGCATGGTTGAGCGCGGCTATACCCAGCGGCAGGTGCGCCGATTGGTCGACTGGTACATGCGCGTGAACAAGGCGGGTTGAGGGACGCCCGAACGGTGCCATGCCGATCTTCATCGACCGCCGTCTGAACCCGAAAGACAAGAGCCTTGGCAATCGCCAGCGCTTCCTCAGGCGCGCCCGCGAGGATCTCAAGCGCAGCATCCGCGACAAGGTCCGCACCGGCGGCATCGCCGATCTCGACCGCGAACACGCCGTGCCGATGCCGCGCAAGGGCACCGACGAGCCGAGCTTCGGCGACGACAGGCAAAGCGGCCGGCGCCAGCACATCCTGCCCGGCAACAAGACGTTCAGCCCTGGCGATCTCATCGACAAGCCTGGCGGCGGCGGAGGCTACGGATCGGCTCCCGGGACCACGGAATCCGAAGACGACTTCCGCTTCGTGCTGTCGCGCGAGGAGGTGCTCGACCTTTTCTTCGAGGACCTCGAACTGCCGGATCTGGTCAAGCTCAACCTCAAGCAGATACTGAGCTTCAAGCCGAGGCGGGCAGGCTTCGCCGCAAGCGGGGCGCCGACCAACATCAATGTCGGACGCACGATGCGCAACAGCCACGGCCGCCGCATCGCGCTGAGGCGCCCCAAGCAGGCGGAGCTGGACGAAATCGCCAAGCAGATCGCCGAGCTGGAAGCGAAGCCGGCAAGCGCTGCGGTGCGCGAACGCATCACGGCGCTGCGCGAAGAGCTCGACCGGCTCGAGCGCCGGCGCAGGCGGATTGCCTATGTCGATCCGGTCGACATTCGTTTCAACCGCTTCGATCCCCAGCCTGTGCCCAATGCGAACGCGGTCATGTTCTGCCTGATGGACGTCTCGGGTTCGATGGGAGAGCGCGAGAAGGATCTGGCCAAACGCTTCTTCGTGCTGCTGCATCTCTTCCTGACGCGCCGCTACGAACGCATCGAGGTCGTCTTCATCCGCCACACCCACCAGGCCAAGGAGGTGGACGAGCAGACGTTCTTCTACCACACCGAAAGCGGCGGCACCGTCGTCTCCACCGCGCTCGAGGAAATGCACCGCATCATCGAAGAACGCTATCCGGCCGCCGAGTGGAACATCTACGCCGCCCAGGCCTCCGACGGCGACAACTTCGCTACGGACTCCGAGCGCTGCATAGAACTGCTCGACCGCAAGCTCATGCGGCTTTGCCAGTATTTCGCCTATGTGGAGATCATCGACGAGCGGGAAAGCCACATCTTCGGCTCGACCGAGAACGGCACGTCGCTCTGGCGCGCCTACAACGCCGTCGACGGCAAATGGCCGAACTTCCAGATGAGGCGCATTGCCGCGCCGGCCGATATCTACCCGGTCTTCCGTGAGCTCTTCGCCAGGCAGCCCGCCCTGCGCAAGAGCGCTTGAGGGGCTTCGGAAATGGTCAGCCAGGCGCGCAAATCCGAACTGCTGTTTTCCGGCTCGGACTGGAATTTTGCAAAGCTGTCCAGCGTCTATGACGAGATCGAGGCGCTCGGGACCGAAGAACTGGGCCTCGACATCTATCCTGTGCAGATGGAGGTCATCTCTTCCGAGCAGATGCTCGATGCCTATTCCTCGGTGGGCATGCCGCTGATGTACCGGCATTGGTCGTTCGGCAAGCGTTTCCTCTACGACGAGTTTCTCTACCGCAAGGGTGCGCGCGGCTTGGCCTATGAGTTGGTCATCAACTCCAACCCGTGCATCGTCTATCTGATGGAAGAGAACACCATGGCCCTGCAGGCCCTGGTGACCGCGCATGCCGCGCTCGGGCATAATCATTTCTTCAAGAACAATCATCTCTTCCGGCAATGGACCGATGCCGGCGGCATTCTGAGCTATCTGGATTTTGCCAAGGGCTACATCGCCCGATGCGAGGAACGGCATGGCCTGGCGGCCGTGGAAGCGATCCTGGACTCGGCCCACGCGCTGATGGAGCAGGGCGTCTTCCGCTACCATCGTCCGCCTAAACTGTCGTCCGAGCAGCAGCGCGAGGGGCTGCGCGAACGCCTCGAATATGAAGAGCGCTCCTTCAACGATCTGTGGCGAACGCTGCCGCCCTCGCAGGGAAAGAGCAAGCCGGAAGCGGGGGAAGAAATCCTTGCCGAGCGGAAGAAATCGCTCAAGCTGCCGGAGGAAAACCTTCTCTATTTCCTCGAGAAGAACAGCCTCGTGCTTGAGCCCTGGCAGCGCGAGATCGTCAGGATCGTGCGCGTCATCGCGCAATATTTCTACCCGCAGCGGCAAACCCAGGTGATGAACGAAGGCTGCGCCACCTTCGTGCACTACACGATCATGAACACGCTGTTCGATCGCGGCCGCATAAGCGAAGGCGCCATGCTCGAGATCCTGCGCAACCACTCCAACGTGGTCTTCCAGCCAACCTATGACGATCCGCGCTACTCCGGCATCAATCCCTACGCGCTGGGCCTCGACATGATGCAGGATATCCAGCGCATCTCGACCGCGCCCACCGCCGAGGACCGCGACTGGTTCCCGGACATCGCCGGCCGCGGCGATTGGCGCGACACCCTGCTCGACGCCTGGGCCAACCACCGCGACGAATCCTTCATCCGCCAGTATCTGAGCCCGGCGCTGATCCGCAAATGGCGGCTCTTCGCGCTGGCCGACGGCGCCGACGAGCCGCATTACGAGGTGGCCTCGATCCACAATGAGCGCGGCTATGCCAGGATACGGTCGGCGCTGGCGCAAAGCTACGATATCGGTGCCAGCCGCCCCGACATCCAGGTGGTTGACGTGGACCTGCTGGGCGACCGGCATCTGCGGCTGCAGCACAAGGTCAAGGACGGCATCATGCTCGAGGGCCAGAGCCGCGACGCAACCCTGCGCCATATCCGCAACCTCTGGGGCTACGAGGTCAGCCTGGCGGCAATCGACGCCGGGACCGGCGCGACGCTCAGCGAGCGCTGGACGAAGGAATTGTAAGACGGCAAGCCGCTCCGCCTAGGTGTGTCGAGATTTAATTAGGTCAGGCCGAGCCGAGAATGGTGGGTTCCGAGAACCGGAGCGGAGCGTACGTAAGTACGTGTTGGGGTGGACGGCCCCCGACGGCATCACAATGTGCCAGAATGAGGTCGTTGCAGATCTCATCAAGGGAGACCGTCCGTGGATAAACTTATTCGCATTGGCATGGATACGTCAAAGAG
>NZ_RZRX01000479.1:0-2291 GCF_003997405.1 Mesorhizobium sp. M2A.F.Ca.ET.042.01.1.1 | reverse complement strand
GCTCCCACCACGGATAGAGCGCCTTTTTGTCGGTCTTGGCGGTCGCCCGCCACAGCCGCACGAGGTCTTCCAGCACGCGGCCGACATCGCCCAAGATCCCGATATCGGCATGCACGTTCTTGTTGATCGAGGACGGGTCGATGTCGATGTGGATCTTCTTCGAGTTCGGCGAGAACGCGTTGAGGCGGCCAGTGATGCGGTCATCGAAGCGCGCGCCGATGCAGACCATCACGTCGCAGTCATGCATCGCCATGTTGGCTTCGTAGGTGCCGTGCATGCCGAGCATGCCGACCCAGTTCTTGCCGGATGCCGGATAGGCGCCGAGACCCATCAGCGTCGAGGTGATCGGGAAGCCGGTGAGGTCGACCAGCTCGCGCAGCAGATGGCTGGCCTCCGGACCGGAATTGATGACGCCGCCACCCGAATAGATAATCGGCTTCTTCGCTCCGGCCATCAGCTCGACGGCAGCCTTCACCTTTTCTAGGTCGCCCTGGACTTTCGGCTGGTAGCTGGTGCGCGGCGCCGTCTGCGGCGGCACATAGATGCCCTTGGCGAACTGCACGTCCTTCGGGATATCGACCACGACCGGGCCGGGGCGGCCCGTGGTCGCGACATGGAACGCCTCATGGATGGTGGCGGCGAGCTCGTTGACGTCCTTCACCAGCCAGTTGTGCTTGGTGCAGGGCCGCGTGATGCCGACCGTGTCGCATTCCTGGAAGGCGTCGGAGCCGATCAGCGAGGTCGGCACCTGGCCGGTGAGGCAGACCAACGGGATGGAATCCATCAGTGCATCCTGCAGCGGCGTCACGGCATTGGTGGCGCCGGGGCCGGACGTCACCAGGAGCACGCCGGCCTTTCCGGTCGAGCGCGCATAGCCTTCGGCCGCGTGGCCTGCGCCCTGCTCGTGCCGAACCAGGATGTGCTCGACCTCGTCCTGTTGAAAGATTTCATCGTAAATCGGGAGAACCGCGCCGCCCGGATAGCCGAAGACGTGCTTGACGCCATTGTCCTTGAGCGCCTGCACCACCATTTCGGCACCCGTCATTTCGCGCCGCTCGCTCTGTCCATTGCTCATCGGTCTGGTCCCGTACTGTTTCGCCATCTGGCGATTGCTGGTCGTTTAGTTGGATTGGAGGCAATAAAAAAGGCCCCCGAGGGAGCCTGTGTGGTGCGCATGGGAGGTTTTCGCCCGGCGGTTACACCGCCTTGCCCACGCGCCAGCCTACGAGAATGAGTGCCGTTTTCATGGGCGCGGACAATAAGGGCGAAAACGCTGGCTCGTCAATGGGGTCCGGCGCGAATTCACCCGCCTGTGAGAAACGGCGCTGTTTCGCGCTACCATAGTACAGTTGAGCGCCCGCCGCCGAGGCACCAGTATGTGCCGATGCATGTTGTCCAGAAGGGTGGAGCGGTTTGGAGCACGACATGCAATGGTGTGACGTTGGCTGCGAGGAGGACGCATGGCTGGCGAACGGGAGCATATCCGCGAGATCGAAGAGGTGCTGTCCGGCGCGCGATCGGTCCGCGACGATATCGTGGGTCAATCCTGGCTGCGCTGTATCGATACGCATCGGCTTGACCCCGCACGTCCGACCGAAGCCTACATCGTTCCCGATACCCAGCTGCGCGAGCATCGCGAGCAGTCCGAAAGACTGATCGCCATTGCCCGCAGCGGGCTGGAGACATTGTTCAAGCAGGTGGCCGGCCAGAACTACGTCCTGCTGCTGGCCGACGCGAAAGGTGTCACTGTCGACTTCCTCGGCGACCCGCTGTTCATGGACCAGTTGCGCACGGCCGGTCTCTATCTCGGCTCCGAATGGTCGGAGAGCCGCACTGGAACCTGCGGCGTCGGCTCCTGCATCGTCACGGGCGAGGCGATGACCATTCACCAGACCGACCATTTCGATACCACCCACACGCCGCTCTCCTGCACCGCCGCGCCGATTTTCGACACCAAGGGCGAACTGACCGCCGTCCTCGACATATCGCTGTTACGCTCGCCACAGCCGAAAGTCAGCCAGAACCTTGCCCTTCACCTGGTGACTGCGTCCGCCCGGCGCATCGAGCTCGCCAATTTGATGGCGCAGATGCATTCGGAATGGGTGCTGCGCTTCTCGCGCTCGCCCGAATTCCTCGACGTCGATCCGGAAGCAGCCATCGCGCTCGATGCCTCGGGCCGCATCCTCGGCACCACGCGCGGCGGAGCGCTGCTTCTGGCGCAGGCCGGAGGCGCCGACTGGAGGCTCTCCTCGCCGATCGGCCAGCCGATCTCGCGTTACCTCGATATGGAT
>NZ_RZRX01000478.1:0-2301 GCF_003997405.1 Mesorhizobium sp. M2A.F.Ca.ET.042.01.1.1 | reverse complement strand
CCTTCATGATGTATCCCAGTATGGCGGTGGTCCGGTGACGCCGTCGAAGACTTCGATGACAATCATCTGCCCTTGGTGACAGGCCGGGCATTGCCGCAGGGAGTGGCCCGTAAGGTCCTCGTAGCGGTCGCGATAGTCCCTTTCGATCGGCTCAACCGACGGCTCGGGATCCGGCATGCCGAGCAGGTCGCGGCAGCGGGCAAGCTTTTGCGCGCGATGGCGATTGCCGAGAAAGCCGTAATAGCGGATGCGATGGAAGCCCTCGGGTAGGACGTGAAGCAGGAAGCGGCGGATGAACTCGTCGGCCGAGACGGTCATGACCTTCTGCCGATCGCCATGCCGGTAGTCCTTCCAGCGGAAACGAACGGCGCCATCCTCGATGTCGACGAGGCGGCTGTTGGGCGACGCGGTGCGTGTAGCGGCCGACGTAGTCGAGGACCTGTTCGGGCCCGGCGAAGGGCGGCTTGGCGTAAGTCACCCTTGCGACAGGCTAAGCCCTGGAAAGGAGAATGGAATGCCCGCTTACGAAAGAGTCAGCGCCCGAGACTGTTGGTTTAACGTGCCCGGGCTTAGCGCCAGCCATGTTAGTCCTGGAGAATGAAGAGAATTATCAACAGCGATCCGCGTTAGACAATTCAACAAGTTTGTGGTGGCCTGGCAGGAGGCGCGCGAGACCGCCTATCCATGATAGAGCCTGTATCAACAATGCCGACCGAACGGCCACTTTATTTGTACGCGACCACGATGAGGCGCGGGCCATTGGATGTGAACTCTGCGCCTTCCTGCCCATAAGCTTCGACATGATCGAACCCAGCGCTTCGCAACATGCGAACACATTCCGAAAACCCGTATTGTCTAATGGAAAGACGCGTGCGTCTTACGCAACCACCGCGGACGACGATCCGATCACAGTTTCGACGATCGGTCAGCGCGTCGTTGTTTATTATATCGATCCTTAGATCATCATCGCGCTGCACGATCTCGTAGCTAGGAGAGTGCTCGCGCAGCAAAAAGAAGCGATTGATCTGATCGATCAGCAGGCGTCCGCCCTTTTGAAGGGACGCGGCGGCCTCATGAAGCACTCTTTCATTATCAGCTTCATCGAAATAACCAAACGTCGTGTACCACAGAAAAGCAGCGTCGAACCGATCCCGCCAAGGGAGTGAGCGCATATCCCCGCATACATATTCAACATCTATACGGCGCTCAGCTGCATCTGCTTCGGCTTTTTTCAGCAAAATCGGTGAGAGATCAAGCCCGGTTACCCGCGCTCCTTTTTCGGCCAACCTGTTGGTAATCCGCCCGTAACCGCATCCAAGTTCAAGGACGGAGTCGTCATGTCCAAGCGAAAGAAGCTTCCAGATCGCCTCTGCTTCCCTGTCGCTTCTCTCTGGAGGGTTGACCAGATCAGAAAAATACAAATAATCATCGCTGAAATATGATTCAAGTTCCCGATCGGAAAGCGGTGTTGACTCGCTGCTCATGTGCTTCTCCTTATTGAATGCTGGTTTTGTTATTTACTGCACGTTCTTTAGGGGCATCCTGCTAAGAGTCCGAACCATGCGAAGAAGCGCTCTAAGCGCGTTTCCATCTCCGACGTTAGGTGGACAGCCGAGCCAACATTCGCTTTTGATTCAAAAGGGAATGCCACCTTTGCCTCTCAAGCTGGGGACGCAATGTGCAAATTAATCAGCAAGTCGGCCGGGCCGACTAGGATTGCTTGTCCTGTCACGTCGGTCTCAGCTATCGGCCTGCTGGAGCCCGCATCGGAACGGATCGGGCAAATGGCTCCTCTCCTTGGCAGGTTAGGAATTCAATCGCCACCATCACGCTCGGCCTTAGCGCAGCGGCTGCCACGAAGTCCTTGCCGCGACAATAAAATATCAAGTTGCGCTATTTGCGCGCGACAACCACGAGGCGCGGGCCGTCAGGTGAAAATGCCGCGCCGTCCTCTCCATAAGCGTCAACGGCTTCGAATCCCGAGCTTCGCAACATGCGAGCGTATTCTGCAAATCCATAAAGCCTGAAATAAAGATGCGTTCGTCTCACGCGCCCATTTCGGAAAATCAGCCTTTCGCAATGCCGCCGACCGGTTAGCACGTCGTTGCTCATCATATCGATTCTAAAATCGTCATTCCGCTGTGTAACGTAGCAGGTAGGTGCTTCGTGACTTGGCACGGCGAAAGTATTGACGTGATCGATTAGCAGGCGCCCGCCCTTTCGAAGGGAAGATGCCGCTTCACGAAGAACTTTCTCATTGTCCGCGTCATCGAAATAGCCAAACGTCGTGTACCACAGAAA
>NZ_RZRX01000477.1:0-2303 GCF_003997405.1 Mesorhizobium sp. M2A.F.Ca.ET.042.01.1.1 | reverse complement strand
GTTTCGGAGCAGACCTACGCCGGTAACGCGCCGGGTTCGCGGTATGTCGGAGATGCCGAGTTCGATTATAACAAGCTGTATTTACGCTGGTTTGACTATTGGTTGAACGGGAACCAGTCCGCACTGCAAAACATGCCCAAGATTCAGTACTTTGTCATGGGCGCCAATGAGTGGCGTTCGACTGACGTTTGGCCATTGCCAAACACGAAGCAAGTCCGCCTTTATCTAACTAGCGGCGGGCACGCAAATAGCGTTGGAGGAGATGGACACCTTTCGCTCAGAGCACCCGAACGAAACGAGCAAGACAGCATAATATATGACCCGGCGGACCCGACGCCGAGCATCGGCGGCGCAGATTTTTACAGGGGCGCCGGTTCGGTTGACCAAGCTCCCAATGACTCTAGGCAAGATGTGCTGTTCTACACATCCGCGCCTTTGAATGCGCCGTTGGAGGTAACTGGTCGCTCGACGGTCAATCTTCGCGTCGCATCAAGCGCCATGGACACGGACTTTATTGCTAAACTGATCGATGTTTATCCAGATGGCACCGCGTACAACATAACTGCAGGCATTCTGAGAATGCGATATCGAGAGGGGTTGCAGAAGCAGGTCCTGATGAATCCAGGTGAACCGTATGATATACAGATCGACCTTCCGGCAACTAGCAATGTTTTTCTAAATGGGCATCGGCTCCGTGTAGTCGTTCAAAGTTCTGACTTTCCAATGTATGAACGCAATCTTAACACTGGCGAGGATCAGTATCGTTCGGCAACTTGGATGAAGGCGAAAAATACAGTTTTCCTAGGGCCCGGTGAGGTCTCGTTCATTAGTTTACCAGTGGTCGGCAATTCACAACCACATATCGCATTCATCAAGGCTGAAGGCGCTCGGCCGCGAACACATGAGCCTCGATGAGCTTGAAGAGCGGCATGAGGGCAAAGGTCCCATGACCAACATCGGCCAGTGTCGAGATCGGCATGTCGATGCCTTCGGCCTTGAAGCGGGTGCTCTGGGCTATGCATGCCAAAGTTGTCAAACAGGATCGTCGCCAGCAGATGAGGACCGATGAAGCCGCGCGGCGTCGCATGGAAGGGCGCCGGCGGCTGGCTGATCGCCTCGCAGTCTCGGCAGGTAAATTTTTCGCGTACGGTTTCGATCACGATGAACCGGCGCGGGATCTCCTCCAGCGTTTCGGTCACATCCTCGCCCAGCTTGGAAAGCCGGGATCCGCCGCAGCATGCACATGTGCTGGGAGGATCGATGACCACACGCTTGCGCTCGACATCCTCCGCCCACGGCTTTCGCACCGGCCGCTTGCGTTTGAACGAACGTACGCTCGCGGTCTTGGCTGCAGCAGCCTGCGCTGCAACCTCGTCCTTTGTCGCGGCCATCACCAGCTCTTCGAGCTGCAATTCCATCTGGTCAAGCAATCGCGCGGTGCGCTCGGAACGCTTTCCGCGAAGCTCCCGTCTTAGCTTTTCGATCGCTAGCTCCAGTTTGGCGATCAGCGCCGCGCTGTCGGACAGCATCGCCTGCGCATTGGCGGCTTACGCCACCGCAATGTCCCGCTCGGCGACGACGGTATCGCGCTCGGCAACAACGACATCACGTTCAGCCTACAACATCTCACGCTCGGAAAGCAGCGCCAGATAGGCGCTCGCAAGGTCCGCAGGAAGATCCACAGGCTTTGAAGTCATGAAGCCATTCGATCAGGTTCACTCAATATTTTCAATGTAATAATGCTATCCGACCCGGGTCGGACGCCAGGTTTCCTGCGGATAGCGCCAGTCGATCCCGGACAGCAAATAAGACAATTGTGCCGGTGAGATCGCTACCGCGCCGCCCTCCATATTCGGCCAGATAAACCGGCCCTTCGTCAGCCGCCGGGTAAAAAGGCAGGCGCCCAGCCCATCATGCCAGATGATCTTCAAAATATCCGATCTGCGGCCCCTGAAGACGAAGAGATGCCCTGAATGCATCAAATGTGCTCGAACATTTGATGCGGGAAATCCGTCCGCCCGGATCTGTGAGGGCGAAAGCCGAATGGCTGAGCTACTCGACCATGATAGCAGGCCATCGGTTGAAGCCGGCCAAGCTGGCACGTTTGACGACTATTGAGCATTGGGATGCGTCCTTGTCCCAGCGGTGGGCATAAATCAGACTCGTCCGTTTGGAGGCGGTCGAACTTGGCGAAGCGAGTTTGGCGACTGATCTTGTATGAATTGTTACGTGCTGTCGCAGGCACGACGGCAGTCCGGTCCAGGTCAAAACCGTTCTTAAGAAGCTCTTCGATTGGCATGAGA
>NZ_RZRX01000476.1:0-2337 GCF_003997405.1 Mesorhizobium sp. M2A.F.Ca.ET.042.01.1.1 | reverse complement strand
ATCTTCGAGCGCACCTCCTCACTGCTGCGTCCCTCGATGGACAGCGGCCTGAAGCTCACCTTCGCCAAGCCCGGCATCAAGGGCAAGGAAGTCCAGATCGCCCAGGCCTTCCATCTGCGCGAGGACAAGAAGCCGGATCCGGATCTGCCGGCAGCGCTCGTCGCCCTCGTCAACAACAACAAGCCGGACATCCTCGCCACCGCCTATGCCCAGTCCGCGCCCGACTATGCCAAGGCCTCGCCCTTCGAGGCGCTGCTGCAGGACGATCCGAACGACGGCCGCTTCATCCCGCCGATGGGCAAGGGCGACCATGCCTGGCTGCAGAACCCGCTGCCGGCCAGCGTCTTTTCCAAGCCCGAGCAGGCCTGCCTTGCCAAAGGCATCTATTTCGAGGCGCGCAGCGAGCCGGTGCGCGGCCAGGCGGCGGTCGCCCAGGTGATCCTGAACCGCGTCCGCAACCCGGCCTATCCGAAGACGATCTGCGGCGTCGTCTACCAGAACGACGACTGGTTCAACCGCTGCCAGTTCTCCTTCGCCTGCGACGGCAGGAAGAAGACCATCACCGACCAGGCTTCCTACAAGACCGCCCAGGAGGTCGCCATGGCGGTGACCGCCGGCAAGATCTTCATTCCCGAGGTCGGCTCGTCGACGCATTACTACGCCAACTACGTCCATCCCGGCTGGGCGCGTGCCATGCAGCGCATGACCAGGATCGGCCTGCACATCTTCTACCGCACCTATGGCGGCGGCTGGAGCTGAGCCGATTGGGCGGCTCGAGCCGAGCCGCCTAAACGACGCCCCCGGCTGTCCTTCTTTCGGCGCCCGGCAAGCCCCGGCGAACGCGGCTTGCCGCCAGGATTCGCGCCGTCACCTCACGCGGGCGTGAAGGGCACGATGTCGCACCTCGATAAATCGTTGTTTTAACAGCGAAAAATACATCGCTTGGAAGTTCGGCCCGTGGCTTGACGGGCGCGGACCCTCTAACTATGTTGCCGGCGACTTTAGAAGCGGACGGACGGCAATCGTCTGCCCGGGCAGGGGGGTTGCGATGGCCGACAAAACCGGGCCAGACGGAACCGGAGAAACCGGCCGCGGCAGGCAGCCAGAAGCCACCATCCGCGACGACGAACTTGAGCGCCGCCGGCGCGATCTCGAAGCATCGCTTGCGACGAGGCGCACGGACCGGCTCGAGGGGAAAGACGAAGCGAAAGCTGCGGCCGGTTACGGTCAGGCGCTGAAACTGTCCAGCGAGTTCATCGCCGGAGTGGTGGTCGGTGTTGGCTTGGGCTGGATCATCGACCGCCTGGCGGGAACAGCGCCTTGGGGTCTGATCGTGGGCCTGTTGCTTGGCTTTGGCGCCGGTATACTCAATGTCCTGCGTTCGGCGGGGCTTGCACCGGAATTCGGTCAGGGCGGCAAGCCGCGCGAGCCGAAAGAATGAAGTGGGCGCCCCTGGGCGCTGAAGTGAACTTAAGAAGCCGATTGTGGCTTTGACGGGGATTTAAAGTGGCTGCTGCTGACAAGGTCGATCCGATCCACCAGTTCCAGATCCATCCGATCATCCCGCTGCATATCGGCGGCTACGACGTCTCGTTCACCAACTCCTCCCTGTTCATGGTTGTCACGATCGTGCTGGCTTCGGCTTTCCTCTATTGGAGCACGGCCAGCCGCGCCTTGATCCCGGGGCGGCTGCAGTCGGTCTCCGAAATGGCCTATGAGTTCGTCGGCAACATGCTGCGCGATGCCGCCGGCAAGCAGGGCATGCAGTTCTTTCCGCTGGTGTTCTCGCTGTTCATGTTCGTGCTGGTCGCCAATCTGATCGGCCTGTTCCCCTATTTCTTCACCGTCACCAGCCACATCATCGTCACCTTCACGCTGGCGATCCTGGTCATCGGCACGGTCGTCGTCTACGGCTTCGCCAAGCACGGTTTGGGCTTCCTCAAGCTGTTCGTGCCGCATGGCGTGCCGGGTCTTCTTCTGCCGCTGGTGGTGGCGATCGAAGTCATTTCCTTCGTCTCGCGTCCTGTCAGCCTCTCGGTTCGTCTTTTCGCCAACATGCTGGCCGGCCACATCACGCTGAAAGTGTTCTCGGGCTTCGTCGTCAGCCTCAGCGCGCTCGGCGCCGTCGGCATCGCCGGCTCGGTCCTGCCGCTCGCCATGGCGGTCGCATTGACCGCCCTCGAGCTGCTGGTCGCCTTCCTGCAGGCCTACGTCTTCGCGGTGCTTACCTGCATGTATCTGAACGACGCGCTGCACCCGAGCCACTGATTTTCACCGGCGCCCCGGCGGCGCCCATGCCGATGCAGGCGATACCAGCGCCGATAGCAGCTGCTGCAG